>NZ_JAHRVT010000007.1:0-40671 GCF_019090545.1 Cycloclasticus sp.
CAAAAAATAGACAGTATTTACAGCAACATGAGATTTTTGCATTGAATATTATCTCCAGTCCAGGCTCTGGTAAAACTTCATTATTAACGGCAACGATTGATGCGTTGAAAGATCAGCTGGACATTAATGTGATTGAAGGCGATCAGAGCAGTCAACTGGATGCTGAGCGCATTCGCAATTCTGGCGCGAAGGCTATTCAGATTAATACCGGTAAGGGTTGTCACTTGGATGCTCATCAGGTGGGGCATGCCATTGAGGACTTAAACCCAGCAGATAAAGGCGTGTTATTTATCGAAAATGTAGGCAATCTGGTCTGTCCGGCACCATTTGATCTTGGCGAGGCCTACAAGGTCGTTATGCTGTCAGTAACCGAAGGCGAAGACAAACCGCTTAAATACCCAGATATTTTTTATGCAGCGGATTTGATGATCATTAATAAAACTGATCTGTTGCCCTATGTTGATTTCAATATGGATAAATGTGTCGAATACGCTAAGCAGATCAATCCGAACTTAATAATTATTGAACTCTCAGCGACAAAGGGCGATGGTTTAAGCGAGTGGGTGCAATGGATCAAGGCGCAACGAACATTAAAGGCTGTTTAGGCGCGTCACTGAAATTTATAACGAACATTGTGCATAACCCACAGTAGATGATTAAAACAATCAATTTTAATATTATTTAGCAGAACCTGTTGGAGAAGAGGCTAGAGCACCAATCACAAGAAAACTCATCACATTAGCCAAGCAGTTGTAAGTCCAACTGCAGACGCAGCCAATAATGGCAGTAGAACGCGCATCCCCAGCCCCGGGCCGCCAATAAAGCTGGCTAATAATGCTTTAACAAGCGTGTTTGACGATGCAGCAATAACAATGCCCAATGCGGCGAGGTTGACTGATAAATCGGTGGTACTCATTCTAGACAGTGCCAGGTTAATCGGGTCCACATCGGCAATGCCCGATATCATTGTCATCAAATAAATACCCGCTTCACCAAAATAATCAATCGCTGCCTTACTTAACAAGATGACGAGCACCAATAAAGCGCCGAAAAACAGTGCAGATTTTAGCTCTAGTGGATTAATCAAATGGGTCATCTTAGCGGGTGTCTGAGCGGCTTTTTTATGCCAGATGACAAGTGATGATAATAAAACCACAGCCATCATAACTGACATGGGAACCAGTAGTTTACTGAACAGCGCTGGATTGATAAGGCTAGAAACCAATAGAACACGAGGAAACATGGTGCCACAGGCAAGTAAGATACCTGCCGCTAGCAGGTTCCTCATGGTCTCTTGCTTTTGGGATAACCGAGCATAATGCAAGGTCAAGGCAGTGGATGATGCCATACCTGCTGCTAGTGCAGTTAAGATGACCCCTCTGCTTGGCCCAGCTATCTTCATCGCAAAATAACCGCTGAATGAAATGCTTGCGATGAGAACAACCATCCACCATATTTCATAGGGATTTAAAGCTTGCCAAGGCCCATAACCACGGTCGGGGAGGATAGGCAGAAGAACGACAGAAATAAGAAGAAGTTGCAAAGCGGCATGCAGTTCCTTTTTTTCTAGTTTTTTTAACCAGCCATGTAATGCCTCTTTATATCGTAATAATATTGCTGTCAGTACAGCGATAGATGCTGCCAGATCTACATGCTCTAGGGTAGCAAATACGCCCAATATAAAGGTCAGCAGCATTGTAATGAGGCTGGTAATGCTGGCATCTTCGCTATTGTTTCGCTGCACTGTATAGGCCGTTGCTACGGTGATAGAGAATCCCAAAAAAATAAAACCTAATACCATTGCATCAAGGTACTGTGACAGCAAACCAGCTCCGCCACCCAGAAGCCCTGTCAGACCATATGTTCGCAGGCCAGCTATCCTTTCACCGTCTTTTGCTTCACGGGATTTCCAGCCACGTTCGGCACCGATAAGAAGACCTATAGCTAGCGCTATGCCCATAAGCGTTATCTGTTTAGCATCAACAAAACCGTTCACTTTTTTCTCCAGTGGTTGGCTTATAGAAGGTTGTAGTATGTATAAAGTTGGATTTTTCCATCACTCTCCTTTCATTTTTTGGAATGCGAGCCGCATCTGTTTTTCTGCCTCAATAATAGTAAACAGTGCGATACCAACCGCGATAATGATAAGACCGTCTAAGAAGGGGATAGACTCAGTGGAAAAAATTGTTTGTAGTAACGGCAAATAGGTAATAGCAAATTGTGCAATCGTTATGGAGATAACAACAGCCCAGACGACTTTGGTGCCGCGTACTCCCTGCCAAGTTAATGAGGCACTATAAATGTTTCGAATAAAAAACAGATGAAAGATTTCCATCACGACCAAGGTGTTTAGCGCGATGGTTCTTGCTAAATTGACTGAATAACCATTATCTATGGCGTAGCTGTAAGTGCCAAAGACGCCACAGAGAAACAGAAACGATACTAGTACGATATGCCAAAGCAAACCACCATTTAATAGTAGTTCATGACGTGATCGCGGTGGTCGCCGCATGGTGTTTTTCTCGGTGGGTTCAAACGCCAAAGCAATGCCCAGTGTTATGGCGGTAATCAGGTTAACCCATAGAATTTGAATCGGGGTGATCGGTAGCGTCATTCCCAAAAGCAAGGCTAATACGATTGTCATGGCTTCACCGGCGTTGGTCGGTAGCGTCCAGCTGAGGACTTTTTTTAAGTTATCGTATACCGTGCGACCTTCGCGTACAGCGGCCACAATGGAAGCAAAGTTGTCATCGGCTAATACTAGGTCTGCTGCTTCTTTTGCCGCTTCACTGCCCTTTAACCCCATGGCAATACCGGCATCAGCTCTCTTTAGCGCGGGTGCATCGTTAACACCATCACCAGTCATCGCAACGGTCTTTCCGTGGGCTTGTAAGGCCATGACCAAGCGTAATTTATGCTCTGGGTTGGTGCGGGCAAATATATCGCATTCTAATATTGCTTGACTCAGTGCTGTGTCATCAAGTTCATCAAGCTCTTTACCGCTGAGGACTTTAGTCGTGTTTTGTAGACCAACCTGCTTACCGATGGCAGCAGCTGTTTTCGTGTGATCACCAGTAATCATTTTTACTTGGATGCCAGCATCATGACATTCTGCTACCGCTGTAATGGCCTCTTGTCTGGGCGGGTCAATCATGCCCAACATACCAATCAACGTTAACGAACCTGATACCTCTGCATGTTCTAATACTGTGTGTGCTGGTGAAGTGGGATTAACCGCAATCGCCAGTACACGTTGACCGAGTGCGGCAATGGCGTCTGCCTGCTCGCTCCAATAAACGGTATCTAAAGGTTCAGTGCCACCATTGGCGCTTCGTTGATTCGCGCACATGGCGAGCATACGTTCTGGCGCACCCTTTACATGTATACAAGCGTGATGCTCATGATCGTGATTGAGTGTTGCCATAAACTGATGTTTAGCGTCAAAAGGAATGGCATCGGTTCGAGCCCAGCTAGCTTGTTCTTGACGGGTATTCAAATCCATTTTTCCGGCGAAGCTTAGTAGCGCGCCTTCCATTGGGTCGCCTTCAACAATCCAGGCCCCATTGTGTTCGCGCAGCGAGGCATCATTGCAGAGTATTGAGGCGCGGGCCAACTCTTCCAGTACGGCGTGTTGCGCTGGAGACACAAAAGCGTCCTCCAGCATGAGTGAACCTTTGGGTTCATAGCCACTACCTTCTAGGGTAAAAAGATGGCGGTGAGTGAGTACAGAGGAAACCATCATTTCATTGCGAGTTAGGGTGCCAGTTTTATCTGTGCAAATGACTGATACCGATCCAAGCGTTTCTATGGCAGGCAAGCGTCGTACGATGGCGTTGCGCTGAGCCATGGCTTGCACACCAATAGCCAAGGTAATAGTGAGGACTGCTGGTAGGCCTTCAGGAATCGCCGCCACAGAAAGCCCCACTACAGCCATGAATATCTCAGTAAAATCGTAATGTGCAACAAAGTAGCCGAATGCCAATAAGATCACAGCGATGACAAGAATCAAAATGGTCAGCCATTTGGCAAACACATTCATCTGTGTCACTAACGGTGTTGTTAGCGTTTCGATTTGCGATAGTAATCCACTGATTCGACCGATCTCAGTGTCTGACCCTGTCGCCACTATCACCCCTTTGCCCTGACCACTAGTGACGAGTGTGCCGGAGTAAGCCATACAGCTACGGTCTCCTAAGGCGGCATTCTCGGCAACTAAGTGTGTGTGTTTATCCACTGGTACAGATTCACCGGTTAAAATTGCTTCTTGCACAGTTAATCCATGTGCGTTAATTATTCGAAGGTCAGCGGGCACTTTATCACCGGCCTCCAGTATGACGATATCGCCGGGAACCAATTGCTCGCCAGCGATATTGGCGCGCTCTCCAGCACGAATAACATTGGCTTGAGGCGCTAACATATGGCGGATGGCATCCATAGCCTGTTCGGCTTTTCCTTCTTGCATAAAGCCGATAATGGCGTTAACAACGACCACCGTCAAAATAACCCAAGTATCGACCCAATGACCTAGAAGGGCGGTAATTAGAGCAGCGCCGAGTAGTACATAGATAAGGATATTATGAAAATGCAGAAGAAAGCGTACCAAGGAGTTACGACGGGGTGCTTGTGGCATTCGGTTGGGACCATGGGTGGAAAAACGAGCTTCAGCGTCGATTTTAGTCAAGCCGTTTTGTGAGGAGCCTAGGGCCTCCAGTGTAAGGTCGGAGGAAATTCCATGCCAATTAGTCTTTGACGACGCACCTGTGTTTTTCATATTTGCCCATTGTTAGCGTATAAAAAAATATCAACGTTGGTAAGCACCTTATCTATCATCCTAACAGATCTTGTATAAACTGCTTATTGGAAAAAAATCGGTTCTGGTAAGTGGGAGTGACCGGCAAAGTTTAATTTAATCGTTTTTCAGGCACCGTATCGGATTCGCTATTATTTCGATCTATTTTCTTTCGTTCTTGAAATACCCCAGCTATACTATTTTCAGCTTGAGGTTTCTAAAACTAAGGTACATGGAAAGTTAAAATAATGAGAACAGTGGTTGTAGCGAGTACAATTTTTATATTCTGGTTTATGCTCTCAGGGCATACCGAAACGTTGTTGATCGGGTTAGGTGTTTTATCTACGGTGATCAGTGTCTATCTTGCAAGGCGAATGGATATTATTGATCATGAAAGTTACCCTTTTCATCTAAGTTTACGCTTGTTACATTATTACTTTTACTTGGGAGCGGAAATTATTAAATCTAATATTGATGTGGCGAAACGGATTCTGACGCTTGGGCCTGTTAATATTAGTCCGCAAGTTGTTACACTTCGCGCCAGTAAAGAAACTGACTTAAGTAAAGTTATTTATGCTAACGCGATTACGCTGACACCAGGTACTGTGACCTTGAAGTTATCAGACGATGAAATTGAAGTACATGCGTTAAGTAAAGAAGGCGCTGCTCATTTAAAATCGGGTGAGATGGCCAAGGCTGTTCCTGATATGCCAGAACACACTTTATGATGTACGCTGCCGCAACACTCGCCATTTTAGTTGTTATTTTATTGCCCTTGGTAAGAGCTTTACTGGGGCCAACGGTTTATGACCGTATTGCGGCAATGAATATGTTGGGCACTAAAACAATTTTATTAATTGCTGCCTATGCCTTTTTGACTGATCGACATGACTTGCTTGATATTGCGTTGGTTTACGCGCTGATTAACTTTATTGGCGTGGTTGCTGTTTTAAAATTAATTGAGCAGGGTAATTTTTATACTGAAGGTAAGACGGTAGTTAATAACGAACAGAAGATGAAAGAAAAATGATGATGGATATACTCAGCTGGGTCTGTTTAGCATTGGGTAGTTTTCTGGGTATTGTTGGTGGTATCGGTATACTGCGTTTCCCTGATTTTTATACAAGACTTCATGCCGTTGGTATTACAGACACCTTATGTGCAGGACTTTTTTTATTAGGGTTAGCTTTTCAGGCAGGCTTAACAATAGCCAGTTTTAAATTATTTCTAATTTTCGTGTTTATTTTTTTTACTAGTCCTACTGCCTCACATTCCCTCGCTAATGCGGCTATGTTGGGTGGGCTTAAACCTAAACTTTCAAACGACGACACAACGGATTCAAGCAAGTTGGGTGATGAATGATAGATAATGTTGTTGATATTATATTGCTCAGCCTTATTGCCATCCATGCGATTGCGATTATTCGTCTGAAAAGTATATTTACGGTCATCATGCTATTTGCTGGATTTAGTTTTCTATCAGCTGGTTTGTTTGTGGTTATGGATGCCGCTGATGTGGCTTTTACTGAGGCTGCAGTGGGTGCTGGTATATCGACGGTGTTGATGTTGGCAACGCTCGGGCTGACCTACTCACCCAAAGATATTAATAAAGAAGAAAAACGAGCAACACATAACCCATGGCTCCCTTTCATGGTGGTGTTAGTTACCGGTGCGTTATTAATTTATGGCACATGGGATATACCCGCATTTGGTGATTTGGCAGCACCGGCGAATCAGCACGTAGCACCCTATTACTTAGGTAACAGTTTATCTGATACAGGCGTGCCCAACGTGGTGACTTCGATACTAGCGAGTTATCGTGGGTTTGATACCTTGGGTGAAGTCACTGTTATTTTTACTGCAGGTATTGCAGTACTATTGTTGATTGGTGGCCGTCGGCGTAAACCTCAATTAGAGAAAAGAGACGATAACGGTGAAGCATAATTTAATTTTACGGGTTGTTTCAAAATTCCTTATCCCCCTTATTTTGCTGTTCGCACTTTATGTTCAGTTCCATGGCGATTTTGGCCCTGGTGGCGGTTTTCAAGCGGGGGTGATTTTTAGCGCAGCAATTATTTTATATGCGTTAGTCTTTGGCGTAGATAATGCAAAAGCAGTGATTTCACCGTATGTTCTTCGCCTTCTTGCCAGTTTAGGCGTATTAATTTATGCAGGAACGGGTGTAGCGGCATTAATCTTAGGTGGTAATTATTTAGAATACAGCGTGCTAGGGGCTACGCAAATAGCGGGTCAGCATCTTGGTATCTTGGTCATTGAGTTGGGTGTGGGTATCACCGTAATGTCTGTGATGTTGCTAATGTTTTTTACGTTTGCTGAACGCGGCAGACCAAACTTAAAATCAGAGCCTGAGTCAGGATTGGAATAAGTTATTTATGGAGATGATTCTTGGGCATTATAATTACTGGTTGGTCATTGTTATTATGATGGCTGGGTTTTATACCGTTATTAGTCATGGCAATTTGATAAAAAAAATTGTTGGCTTGAATATTTTTCAGGTTTCAGTTTTTTTGCTTTATATCAGCATTAGTAATGTAGAAGGCGGTGCGGTACCGATTATAGAAAAGGGCGTCGATCTTTACTCTAATCCCTTGCCTCATGTATTAATTCTGACGGCTATTGTGGTCGGTGTGGCAACAACTGCCTTGGGTTTAGCGCTTGTCATTCGAATCAAAGAAGCGTATGGCACTATCGAAGAAGATGATATTCATCGTCAGGATCAATCATTATGATAGAAAGCCACCTAAGTCTACTGTTAGTTGTTTTACCTTTAATGGCGGCACCTATTATAGCGGTGCTACCAAATGGCCGTTTGCCTTGGGCCGTTAGTACGATAGTGAGCTGGTCAGTTTTTTATATGGCGGCTTGGCAATTAATCAATGTCAGCACAGGGCATACGATCAGTTATGAACTTGGTGGCTGGGCTCCTCCTTGGGGTATTGAATACCGTATTGATGCGGCAAATGCACTGGTTGCCTTGGTGGTTTCTGGTATTGCTGCGCTAACCTTACCCTACGCATTAAAAAGCGTTATTAAGGAGATTCCAGAGAAGCAGCACGCGCTTTTTTATACGGCGTTTATGTTGTGTTTGACCGGTTTATTGGGTATTGCGCAAACAGGCGATATATTTAATTTGTTTGTCTTTTTAGAGATTTCGTCTTTATCATCATATGCATTAATAAGTTTGGGTAGGCAACGTCAGGCATTGACGGCGGCTTATCAATATCTAATTATGGGGACGATTGGAGCAACATTCTTTATTATTGGGGTGGGTTTACTCTATGCGATGACTGGCACGCTTAACATGGCGGATTTATCGCAACGGTTACCAGAGTTATATAACCATCGTACTATTCATACCGCTTTTGCATTTATTATGGTGGGCTTTGCATTAAAGTTAGCCTTGTTTCCATTACACCTTTGGTTACCTAATGCTTACACTTATGCGCCGACGGTTGTGTCTGTTTTTCTTGCAGCGACGGCAACAAAGGTTGCAGTTTATGTCATGTTACGTATGGTATTTTCAGTGTTTGGCTTTTCGTTTATTGAAAATACACCAGCGGATGAGTTGTTTATATTGTTATGCGTAATGGGTATTTTATCGATGTCATTTTATGCCATTTACCAGAAAGACAGTAAACGCTTACTGGCATACTCTAGTGTGGCTCAAATTGGTTATATGATGCTGGGTATAGGCTTAGGAAGTGTCCTAGGTGTTACGGCAACTATGGTGCATTTATTTAACCACGCCTTAATGAAGGGAGCTTTATTTATGGCAATCGGTACCTTAGTTTATAGAGTCAGTTCTAGTCGCCTTGAGCACTTTTCTGGGTTAGGTAAGCAAATGCCGTGGACCTTTGGGGCGATTGTGATAGGCGGGCTTAGTTTAATTGGCGTGCCCGGTACGGCAGGTTTTATTTCTAAATGGTATTTAGTACTGGCGGCGATTGAAAAACAGAATTGGTTTATTGTTGGTGTAATCTTAACGGGTTCGTTGTTGGCCGTTGTGTATGTTTGGAAGCTCGTTGAAGTACTGTACTTCAAAGTAGCTGATAAACCACAACAAGGGCAAATAAGTGCAACAGAGGCACCATTAATGATGCTAATCCCCATGTGGGTATTGGTATTGGCTAATGTGTATTTTGGTTTTAATACTGAGCTGACCGTGGGTACGGCAGAGCAGGCGGTTAAATTATTGCTTCCAGGTGCTAGCGAATGAGGTTGAATAAATGATCGGCTTAGCAGGCGAGCAAATAATCCAATTAGCTATCTTAATGCCGCTAGTGGCGTCAGTTTTAATTGTGTTAGCGGGTAAAAAACCTAATCTTCGTGAAGCAATAACACTCATTACAGCCGTGATGGTTGCTCTATTAGTGATGACACTTGCTGGCCAAGTGAACGCTGGTGAGCGACCAAGTTTTGATGTGTTTGAAGTGATTCCTGGCATCAATATTAGTTTTTCAGTAGAACCGTTAGGGATGTTGTTTGCCTTGGTGGCGAGTATTTTGTGGCTAGTAACCTCCATTTATGCGATCGGTTATATGCGAGGTCACCATGAAAAGAACCAAACACGCTTTTATGCCGCATTTGCCATTGCCATTGCTAGTACGCTAGCGGCAGCATTTTCTGGCAATATGTTTACCTTATTTCTTTGCTATGAAATATTAACGCTATCAACCTATCCACTTGTTACGCATGCGGGTACTAAAGAAGCAAAGCGCAGTGGCCGTATCTATTTGGGTATTCTTTTGGGAACCTCTATTGGTTTCCAGTTGTTGGCTATTTTACTGACTTGGTCAATAACGGGTACGCTTGATTTTAAAGATGGCGGTATTTTGGCTGGTAAGCTAGATCCTGCCTATGCTGGTATTCTGTATGCCTTGTTTGTTTTCGGTGTTGGTAAAGCGGCTATCATGCCATTCCATAAATGGTTACCTGCCGCGATGGTTGCACCTACGCCAGTCAGTGCTTTGTTACATGCTGTTGCCGTTGTGAAAACGGGTGTATTTGCGATCCTTAAAGTGACGATTTATATTTTTGGTAGTGATTTTATTACAAGCTCAGGAGCCAGTGATTGGCTTATTTGGTTTGCCGCAGTAACTATCTTATTGTCCTCATTGATTGCAATGACTAAGGATAACCTTAAAGCACGTTTAGCGTATTCAACCATCAGCCAACTCAGTTACATTGTATTGGGCGCACTGGTGGCTGTTGAGATGAGCTTAATCGGCGCATCTATGCATATTGCAATGCATGCATTTGCGAAAATCACCTTGTTTTTTGCTGCAGGGGCTATTTTAGTAGCAGCGCATAAAAAGGATATTAGTGATATGGACGGTTTAGGCCGTGTTATGCCGATCACTTTTGCCGCATTTACTATTGGCAGTTTGAGTATTATTGGTTTACCTCCTTTTGGTGGCATGTGGAGTAAGTGGTATTTAGCATTAGGTATGGTGCAAACTGAACAATGGGTATTGTTAACTGTTTTAATGCTTAGTTCATTACTTAACATCGCATATCTATTACCAATATCAGTGCGTGCGTTTTTTGCAAAACCTAAAGAAGGTGTGGTGTATACACAGATAAAAGAGGCGCCCATCAGTATGTTAATGGCTATAGGGTTTACATCACTCGCTTGTATCGTTTTGTTTTTTTATTCTGACCCATTTTATAACCTCGCTGTAGATGCAGCGACGGGTCGTTAGAGAGTACTTAATATGTCAAACAAAATTGAAGATGAAAAAACTTACTTGTTTGATAACCCACGCAATGTTTCGCGTCTGTTATTAGGCTTTTATATCATTTCTGCAGGGTTGTTTATTGCAGACTTCTTTGTTCATCGTCATACCGTTCACCCCTGGGAAGGCTTTCCAGGTTTTTATGCCCTATATGGTTTTGTGGCTTGTGTGTTGCTAGTTTTTATTTCCAAGGAAATGCGCAAGGTACTCATGAGGGATGAAGATTATTATGAAATGAAGGAAAAGAAAGATGATGTGGATAAGTAATTTACCACCCTTCATTCCTTTTTTTATTGCCGCGATATTGGTACTGGTTACGCGTGGTCAGGTACGTAATATAATTCTACTTGCAACACCGGTTTTGGGTGGTTTACATTTATGGTTAGATGTACAACCGTTTGTTCCAATGCAGGCAAGTGATACCTTAGTCAAAGCAACTGCATTATCATATCCATTAACCGTATTTACGTATCAACTTGAGTTTATGCGAGTTGATAAGTTGAGTTTGTTATTTGGTTATTTATTTCATATTGCCAGCTTTATTGCCATCGTGTATGCCTTACATGTGCGGGATACCACGCAACAGGTGGCAGGGTTACTTTATGCAGGCAGTGCGCTAGGGGCAGTGTTTGCAGGGGATTTAATAAGTTTATTTATTTTTTGGGAATGCCTGGCATTAAGTTCAGTATTCTTGATTTGGGCTAACCGTACTGACCGTGCCATTCAGTCGGGCATGCGTTATTTGATATTTCAGGTAGCCTCTGGTGTGTTATTACTAGCGGGTGCTTTGGTCTATTACAATGAACATGCTTCATTGGCTTTTGATTATATTGGGCTTAATGGTATCGGCAGTTGGTTAATATTTTTAGCATTTGGTATTAAGTGTGCGTTTCCTTTTTTACACAATTGGTTAACAGACGCTTACCCTGAAGCGACCGCTAGTGGGACAGTCTTTTTATCTGCATTTTCGACTAAGCTTGCGGTATATGCTTTAGCACGTGGGTATCCTGGAACAGAGCTTCTGATTTATATCGGTGCTGTAATGGCCTGTTTCCCAATCTTCTATGCGGTCGTTGAAAATGATCTCAGGCGTGTTCTAGCGTACAGTATGATTAACCAGTTGGGTTTTATGGTGGTAGGTGTTGGTATTGGCACTGCTCTAGCGCTAAATGGCACAGTTGCACATGCCTTCGCACATATCATTTATAAATCACTGTTGTTTATGTCAATGGGTGCAGTCATGTATCGTGTTGCTAACATTAGAGGCTCAGATCTTGGCGGCTTGTATAAGAGCATGCCCTGGACAGCAACATTTTGTATTATTGGCGCCGCCTCAATTTCTGCTTTTCCCTTATTTAGTGGTTTTATTGCAAAATCATTAATCATGGTTGCTGTGCTGAAAGAAGGGCATGAAGTAGTTTGGTTGATGTTATTGTTTGCAGCGGCAGGTGTATTCCATCACGCGGGTATTAAGGTACCGTACTTTGCTTTTTTTCATCATGATTCGGGAATTAGGGTTAAAGAGGCGCCGATTAACATGTTAATTGCAATGGGCGTTGCGGCTTTCTTATGTATATTTATTGGTACACAGCCACAATACCTTTATGCGTTATTGCCATGGAAATTTGATTATTGGCCGTATGATTTGACACATGTATTGACCCAGTTACAGTTACTCTTTTTCTCTGCGTTAGCCTTTGTTTGGTTAAACAAAAAAGGCTTGTACCCACCTGAGCTACGCTCGGTTAATATTGATGTTGAGTGGACGTATAGAAAACTATTACCTGCAACAGCAAGGGCGAGTTATAAATTATTGGATCAGCTTAACCGTGTTGTAGTAGCCACTCTTCGTCAAAGTTGGGAAGGTGCTCAATCGGCTTTTCAAGCCAGTCGTTTATCTCAATATCATTTAGCGAGTAGCTGGCCAACCGGAAGTATGGTGTTGTGGATTGGCGTTATTTTAGGTGGATACCTATTAGCTGATATTTATTTTAAATAACAGCTAATAGGCTTATAACAAGAACTTAAAGTCTTTTCGCTATTGGCATAGGGTATTAACCCACAGTAGAAAACCTTCTCTGTACTCTAATCGTTTTGTTTTTTCCCAGCAGTTTTGACTTGCGTCTCATCGTGAGCACAACATGCCAAGGTGCCGTATTATAAAAATAATAACGTAGATGAGTGTTCACTCGTTTCGTTAATAAGTAGGGCTGTTTGTTATACGCTGGCCCATTTTTTACTCCTACCATATCTAATAATTACCTAAATATATCGTTTAAGACGCTTTATAAAACACAGATTTAAAAGTGGAAGACTGTATATAAGGCACATTTATGGTGCGCTGCATGATGAAAGTTGCGCATATATAGTGCAGTAGAGTATATGGATTCTTAAATTTGAAAATAAATTTATTTAGACATTTATTATTCGAGTTAAGTATAAAAATATTTATTTTTAATAGATTGATTCTAAAGTCTTTTTTTAATAAGAAGGTGTTAAAAAAAATAGGGTGGCATTGTAGTTGCTTTAAGTAAACTTAAAGTGCGACGAGGTAGAACTAATTTTACGGCACTAGAGGTTGGTAATCATTATTTAGACTATTTATAAAGGAGTTTGCAATGACACGTAATGAGGTAACTGAATTAATTATCTTACAAAAATCAGCCATGGGTTTTACCTGGTCTGAGTTAGCAAAAGCGATAGATAAGAGTAAAGAATGGACAACGGCGGCTTTATTAGGGCAAATGACATTAACGAAAGAGCAAGCCGAGACACTTGGTACGATGCTTGATTTGCCTGTTGATGCGACGACCCAATTACAAGTAGTTCCTTATAAGGGCTCCTTACCTACAGCCGTTCCAACAGACCCTTTAATTTATCGTTTTTATGAACTAGTTAATGTGTACGGAACGACGTTTAAAGAACTGATACATGAGGAGTTTGGTGATGGAATTATGAGTGCTATTGATTTCAGCATGGATCTTAAACGTGAACCAGACCCATTGGGTGATCGTGTGAATATTGTAATGAGTGGGAAGTTTCTTCCGTATAAAAGTTACTAATCATTTAATTAATTTGTAAAACTGGAGTATATAAAATGTCATATTTAGAGCCGAGTGAATTCGTTACAAAAATGGTGGATTCTGGTGAATCCAAAGTGTATATGTCGACAAAAGATACGTTTATTCGTGCTTTTATGGCCGGTGCTATTCTTGGGCTTGCCGCCATTTTCGCCATTACGGTTGCTGTGAAAACGGGGTCTCCATTAATTGGTGCTATTTTGTTCCCTGTGGGTTTTATCATGCTGTACTTAATGAAGTTTGATCTATTAACAGGGGTATTTACCTTAGTGCCATTAGCATTAATTGATAAGAGGCCAGGTGTCACCATCGGTCAAGTATTTAGAAACTGGGGGCTTGTGTTTATTGGTAACTTTGCAGGAGCGCTCACAACAGCGTTTATGATGTCGTTTATCTTAACCTACGGCTACAGTGTCGATGGAGGCGCTATTGCTGCCAAAGTCAGTACGATTGGTGAGTCTAGAACGTTAGGCTATAAAACACACGGTGTTGATGGCTGGTTTACGATTTTTATTCGCGGCATGTTATGTAACTGGATGGTTTCAATGGGTGTGGTTGGTGCAATGATTTCGACTTCTGCTACCAGTAAAATGTTAGCGATGTGGATGCCTGTTATGCTGTTCTTCTTTATGGGTTTTGAACACTCAATTGTTAATATGTTCCTGTTCCCATTTTCAATGATTATGGGTGGGGAGTTTACGTTTGTTGACTATTTAGTTTGGAATGAGCTGCCAACAGTACTTGGCAACCTAGCTGGTGGTTTGTGCTTGGTAGGGCTTCCACTATACTTCACTCATGTTAGAACCAGTCCAAATCGTTCTATATAATCATTTCCATTAAACAACTGATGGACCAAGGCCAGCCTAAGCTTAGGCTGGCCTTTATTTAAAATGACAAATCGATTAAACATATCCGTAGGTCAATATTCAGATAAAGGTAAAAAGGATATAAACCAAGACTTTCATGGTGTTTATATTCCTGATGAGCCGATGCTAACATCTAAGGGCATAGCGGTTGTTTTATCCGATGGTATCAGTAGTAGTGATGTAAGCCATATTGCCAGTGAATCATCGGTGAGTGGTTTTATCTCGGATTATTATTGCACCTCCGAGACTTGGTCTGTTAAACAATCAGCTGAACGGGTGCTAAGGGCTACCAACTCTTGGCTATACGCCCAAAGCCAACAAAGTACACACCGGTTTAATAAAGATCGTGGTTATGTGTGCACGTGCAGTGCCATGGTTATTAAGTCAAGAACAGCACACATTTTTCATGTTGGAGACAGCCGAGTATATCGCCTGAATGATCAGTCGTTAGAACAGCTTACCAACGATCATAGATTATGGGTAGCAGAGGGTAAAAGTTACCTTAGCCGAGCAATGGGGGTTAAGCAACAACTCGATATTGATTATCAAAGCATGGCTGTGGCAGAGGGCGATATATTCTTTTTGGCAACAGACGGGGTGTATGAGTTTGTTAATGATGTGTTTATCGTTAAAACAATCAATGAGTACGCCGATCAATTAGATGAGGCGGCAAAGCTTATTGTTAATACAGCATATGAGCAAGGTAGCGATGATAATTTAACGGCGCAAATTATTCGTATTGATGCACTACCAGATCATGAGACAAGTGAGCTTTACCAACACATTACTGAGCTTCCATTTGCCCCGTTATTAGATGCTCGCATGACAATGGATGGATATAGAATTATTCGCGCTATTCATCAAAGTAGTCGTAGTCACGTTTATTTAGCGCTTGATGACGACACTGGAGAGCAGGTTGTTATTAAAACGCCCTCCGTTGATCTAAGAGATGATTCTGCTTATCTAGAGCGCTTTACAATGGAAGAGTGGATTGCGAGACGTATCAATAATGCACATGTGCTGAAACCCTGTAAACAGAGTCGCAAACGAAACTACTTGTATCTAGCAATGGAGTTTATTGAAGGGCAGACTTTAAAACAATGGATGATAGATAATCCTACGCCTGATTTAGAAACAGTACGCGGCATTATTGAGCAGGTTGCTAAAGGCTTACGGGCTTTCCACCGATTGGAGATGCTGCATCAAGATTTAAGACCAGACAACATCATGATCGATTCAACAGGGACGGTGAAGATTATTGATTTTGGTTCGACACGGGTGGCTGGCATCATGGACATATCAAGTTCAAGGCAGCAAGACGACATACTCGGCACTGCTCAGTATACTGCGCCAGAATATTTCCTTGGACAAAGCGGTACAAGCCGTTCAGACCTATTCTCTTTAGGTGTTATTACGTATCAGATGTTAACAGGTCGGTTACCTTATGGCGTGGATGTGGCGAGGTGTAAAAGCAAGTCGGCGCAAAATAAATTGAATTATAAAACGGTGCTCGATGATGAAAAAGAGATTCCAGTATGGTTTGACGATGTGTTAAAAAAGGCAGTGCATCCTGATCCTTATAAGCGATATGGGGAGCTATCAGAGTTTATTTTTGACCTGCGACAACCAAATAAAGAGTTTATAAATAAAACTCGTCCACCTTTGATGGAGCGTGACCCTGTGCTTTTTTGGAAGAGCACCACGTTAATGTTAACGATCTTGGTTTTATATTTACTTAGCCAATAACGGGTTTTATGTTTATTGGTATAGGCTAAATCAAAGGGGAGCCGCCGAACCATGTTTGATGAAAGTACATAACGGCAAAGAATATGGCGGTACCTGCTAGTGCTGCCCAGATATTAAGTTCGCTCAAAACAAGTTTATTACGTTTGTTTAAAATAGCTACAAAAGGAATATAGGATGTTTGTTCGGTAAATTTAACCCAAGACTCACCATACCGGGCCTTGTATTTACGGTCTAAATTCATAGGCGCAATAAGCCCTTCAAATGCAATCGTTCCAAACAGAAGGTGGGAGGCCCAATCGCCGTTGACAATAAAATGAGCGAAGCCCCATAATCCTAACCCAATAAGTCCTGCATGCCGTGTGATGCGTACCATGCCACGGGTTGTGACTTGGTCGGGTGGAACAAGCCCCATTAAGGTTGGGTTTTTATCAAAAATACTCATTGGTAATAACAAAAAGGCAAAGAAGGTGAGCCCAATGCTGACTGGTTTTAAGGCTTCAGCTGTTCCCCAAGTGGCGATATAAGGAGCGCTTTGATAGGCGAACCCCATCCAAGCTAAAGCAATAAATATACTCAGCGAGAATAAGACCTTAAAGACGGTTTCGCCAAGAATGTTAACAATGTGAGCACGCAAGGGGCTGCCAGAAATAATCCAGTGCATGCCAAGAAAAAAAAGACAAGCCGCGGTTAGTGAGTTCATGGGGTTGCTCCTCCAGCTAGTTATTAGCGCCCTTTTTAACTATGGGGCTGTTATTCGAACTAGCATAAAGCATACTTAAAATTTTGCGAAGCGTCGTGTATTTATGTAATTGTTAATTCAAAAAGCTAGTTTTTTTTGGCATGAGAGGATGTAGATCAAGAAAGCGCTAGTGATATAGGGTCGCTAAGATGATAGCGAAAAGCGTTATCGTTATGAAAACATGGATTTACTTTATGAGCAAAAGGGCTGCATTGGTGAATAAGCTTAATAGCGCGACTGCCTTCCAGAAGGCGAGAGGGTTACGTTCAACTAAGGGCGTGTGAACGGCAGTGGTGAATAATTTATTCGGGTGTGAGAGGTCGTGAATAAATTCTGATATTTCCTCGTATCGATTTGAAGGTTTTTTGTTGACGATTTTTCTGATTGCACCATCAATCCAAAGTGGAATGTCCGTATCGATTTCTAATATTGGAATATAGTGCAATTTACTAAGTGCTTTTTCACCGTATTTTTCCCCAAAAGGGAGTTTTCCTGTCAACATTTCGTAGGTAATAACGCCTAAAGAGAAAGCGTCTGAACGGTAGCTAGCGGGCTGACCTAATAGGTATTCTGGTGCTGTGTAGTGTTGAGTTCCCAATAAATTTAAACGTTGAATGGGAGATGCTATTTCTTCTACACCGGCAACTTTTGTAGAGCCGAAGTCTATTATTTTAACGGTGCCTTGGGTATCGATAATGATGTTTTCTGGTTTCAGGTCTTGGTGAATCATTTCCTTTTTATGAAAAGCTCTGAGGCCTCGAGCAATTTGCCTAACGATGCCTCTAACATCGTGTAAGCTGGGTTGGGGGTTGTCACTCATCCAATGCCTGAGTGTTTGTCCTTCGATGTATTCGGTGACGTAATAAAGAAAGCGACGTGTCCTTGTTTGTTCAATAATTTTTAGAACATGATTGTTATCAATTCGGCGGCCAATCCATTCTTCTTGCACAAACATATCTAAAAATGTAGGGTCATCTACATAATTAACAGACGGTGTTTTAATAACAACTTGCTGTTGTGTTTGAATATCTGTTGCCAGATACACTTGTGTACGATTACTGGCATGTAGTTCTCGCTCAATTCGGTAACCATCTAAGGTCATGCCGGCACTTAAGTCAGGAGGAAAAGGTAGCTCAGTTAATTTACGGTATATTTCCTGTTCATTAACGTGTGGTCGTTGATTAAACCTGACAATTTGGCAGGTGACATTGTCATGGCTGCCATTTTTCATTGCAAGATCAGTAATGTTTCGAGCAGCACGGTCAAAATTGTCGGTATTATTATTTACTTGTGCCAGCATGATGTTGTCACTGACAAACTCATGAACACCATCCGTGGTGAATAAAAAAGTATCGCCTTCTTCCAATAGAAAATGGCTGTAGTCAATTTCTAAATGTAGATCAATGCCTATTGCACGAGTGAGGTAATTTTTTTCTTTGGATACCCAGAAACGATGATCGTCCGTGAGTAGCTCCAATTGCTTATCGCGTATTCGGTAAATACGTGTATCGCCAATATGGAATAAATGCACGGTGGAAGATTTAACAACTAAGGCGCTCATAGTAGTGGCTAAGCCTTTTTGGTTAGCACCACCTTGCTGTGCCATCCCCAACATCCAACGGTTAGTAGCGGTTAAAACCTTTTGAACAGAGGTTTTAACCGTCCAAGTGTCAGGTGTGCAGTAATAATCACCCAATAAGCTTTTTACACAAGATTCACTGGCAAGTTTACCGGCCTCACAGCCACTAACACCATCAGCTATAACCGCAGCCACCCCTTTTTGCTCTAAAACAGGTGATTCAGGTAGTAAAACACCATAACTGTCTTCATTGTCCGTTTTAAGGCCTTTATCGGATGATTGACCAAGGTCTATAATCGATTCTGATTGCATGTTAGTGGTGTTGATGGGTTATGTCACATCGATAAGTTCTACTGTACCATCTTCAAGCACCTCGGCTGTTTGTCCTTTAGGCTCTTCTAAGAAAATAAACATAAATAATAAAACGGTGGCGGCTGTTCCTCCAATCACCATAAAGAAGACTTGCGGAGAAACAAAAGAAAGAACAGTTAGAAATATAAGGCCACCTACATTGCCGTAAGCGCCCACCATACCAGCGACTTGGCCAGTCATACGACGTTGAATTAGAGGCACCATGGCATACACTGCACCAGACCCGCCTTTAGAAAATAGCCCACATAAAATAGTACATGCCACAACTAACGGTACAGCCCATGTTTCACTAACTTGACCGAGTAATAAAAAGGTAACGCTAATACCTGAAAACAAAATAACAAGTGATTTTTTGCGGCCAATTTTATCACTCATCATACCGCCGCCAGGTCGAGCTATTAAGTTCATCACAGGGTAAATGGCGGCTAGTAGCCCAGCTGTTACAGGCGATAAGCCAAACATATCGATATAGAATAATGGCAACATAGAGACTAGGGCTAATTCAGAACCAAATGTCACCATATAAGCAAGATCTAAAATGGCAACTTGTTTAAATTGATAGCGAAATAAATCAGGCACTTCTTTGCTGAAAATATCTTTGTTAACTTTAATAATATGCATCGCTTGATACAGGTAGACAATGGCAATGGATGCATAGGTGATAATGACTACTTGCTCATTTAACCAGCCCATACCCTTTGGAGAGAGTTTCCATGTGAGCAATGCGAGTGCACCATAAATGGGCATGCTCATTATTAAGTAAAGCGTCAAATCAAGCTTACTGGTGACTTCCATTCCACCTACTTTTTTAGGTTTGAAATAGGTTGAACCTTTTGGTGTATCTGTGACACTTAAATAATAAAAAATACCATAGAAAAAAGCGATCACTGCGGTAGCTGTTAATGCATAACGCCAGCCATCCTCACCGCCTATCCATAAAGCTAAAGCGGGTAAAGCCATGGCGGAACCTGCCGAGCCAAAATTACCCCAGCCACCATAGATACCTTGTGCGATACCAGTTTGTCTAGCGGGGAACCACTCGCCGATCATACGGATACCAACAACGAAACCTGCGCCAACAAAACCCAGTAAAAAACGAGCTAAGGCAAGTTGTTCAAAAGTTTGTGCCCAAGCAAAAAATAAACATAAAAAACTAGAGAATATTAGTATGCCTGAGAACATGCGGCGAGGGCCAAAGCTATCCACCATCATGCCTACAATAATGCGTGCAGGGATTGTTAATGCAACGTTCAGGATGAGTAAAACTGACACTTCTTGAGCTGTTAAGTTAAAGACATCTCTGATAACAGACATTAATGGGGCATGGTTAAACCACACCATAAAGCTGATAAAAAAGGCAAACCAAGTTGTATGTAAAATACGAATATTGCCTTTGAACGATAATAAATTTAGTTTTTGCGACATTGCAATGTGTCTCCTTCAATAGATTGTGAGGGTAAGAGCAAAAGCTATGCCAGCTAAGTATTTACTTACTCTTAATGGTCGTTGTAGTTATTTGTTTGGGGTAATGTGCTTTTTTGCACCAAGTTAATGCGATTGGGGTTTTTATTGCACAGCACTAAAGCAAAAAACTGTTTTGACTGTCTTTTTTTATATGTTTTTAAAAATTTTCTGCTTAAAAATCAATTGTTAGAGAGGTGGTGGTTGATGTTGGCATGTTGCGTGCTAAGGAGGTTTGACTATAAAGAATTTTGGATATACATAAAGCATGAGTAATAAAAAACAATTAGTTGTCATTGGTAACGGTATGGTTGGGCATAAATTCCTACAGTCCATGGTAAACAGCGATGAAATGCAAAACTACGATATAACAACGTTTTGTGAAGAAACGAGGTTTGCTTATGACCGTGTTCAACTATCGTCATACTTTAATGGTAAAACTGAAGAGGATCTGTCACTTGTTGAGCCGGATTTCTTTGAAAAAAATAATATTACCGTTCATATCGGTGATCGTGCAGCCCACATTGATCGTGACAAAAAAATCGTTACCTCCGATAAGGGTCAACGTATTTCATACGATAAAATTGTTCTAGCGACAGGGTCCTTTCCCTTCGTTCCACCTATCCCAGGCCATGAAAGGGAAAATTGTTTTGTCTACAGAACTATTGATGACTTAATTGATATTGCGAAAGCAGGTAAAGAATCTAAGGTAGGCGTTGTTATTGGTGGTGGTTTGTTGGGTCTTGAGGCCGCAAAAGCGTTAAAAGACTTGGGGTTGAAAACACACGTTGTTGAGTTTGCGCCACGGTTGATGGCCGTACAAATTGATGATGGCGCTGGCGCAGTGTTACGTAAGAAAATTGAAGAGTTAGGTGTTAGCGTACATACCCAAAAGAATACACAAGGCATTGTTGATGGTGAGCAGTGTCTGCATCGGATGAACTTTGCTGACGGCTCACATATTGAAACCGATGTTATTTTATTTTCAGCCGGTATTAGACCGCGTGATGATATTGCTCGTGATTGTGGTCTGACACTTGGTGAGCGAGGCGGTATTGTTATTGATGATCATTGTCAAACGTCAGATAAAGACATTTATGCGATAGGCGAGTGTGCTTTATGGGATGGCAAAATATTTGGTTTGGTGGCACCGGGTTATCAAATGGCCCAAGTTGTAGCAGACCGGTTATCACTCAAGGAGAATAGTTTTACCGGTGCAGATATGAGCACGAAATTAAAACTGATGGGTGTGGATGTAGCGAGTATTGGTGATGCGCATGCAACCACTGAAAAGGCGAAGATTTACACTTATGTCAATGGTGCAGATGACGTTTATAAAAAGATCGTCGTCAGTGAAGATAATAAACGCTTATTAGGTGCGGTGTTAATTGGCGATACGGTTGATTACGGTAATTTGTTACAACTTAAACTGAACGATATTGCTTTGCCAGAGTATCCGGATGCATTAATTTTGCCACAACGAGATGGCTCAGGCGCAACAGGTTTAGGTGTTGAAGCTTTACCGGATGCTGCGCAAATATGTTCTTGTTTTGATGTATCCAAAGGTGCGCTTTGCCAAGCCATCTCAGATGGCGCTACAACGATGGCAAGCCTTAAAGAGTGTACCAGTGCAACAACAGGCTGCGGTGGTTGTACGGCACTTGTTGGTCAAGTACTGAATAAAGAGTTAGAAAAACTGGGGATGGATGTTAATACAGATTTGTGTGAACATTTTGCGTATACCCGCCAAGACCTTTATCACTTGGTTCGTGTCGGCAAGATTAAAACGTTCGATGAAATGATCGAAAAACATGGTAAGGGGTATGGCTGTGATATTTGTAAGCCAACGCTAGCGTCTATTTTTGCTTCTTGCTGGAATGATTATGTATTAGAAACTCCACATACTGGCCTGCAAGACACGAATGACCGTTATCTTGCCAATATTCAGAAAAATGGCACTTATTCAATCGTACCTCGGATTCCAGGTGGTGAAATTACACCTGACAAGCTGATTACTCTGGGTGAGGTTGGCAAAAAATATAATTTGTATACGAAAATTACCGGTGGGCAGCGTGTTGATTTATTTGGTGCGCACCAAGAAGACCTACCTGTTATTTGGAAAGAATTAATTGATGCGGGCTTTGAAACAGGTCACGCCTACGGTAAATCTTTACGAACAGTTAAATCCTGCGTCGGTAGTACGTGGTGCCGATATGGCGTTGCCGATAGTGTGACAACGGCGATTGATTTAGAGAATCGTTACAAGGGTTTGCGCACACCACACAAAATAAAGTTTGCTGTTTCGGGTTGTACTCGTGAGTGTGCAGAAGCGCAAAGCAAAGATGTTGGCGTGATCGCCACAGAAAATGGTTGGAACTTGTACTTGTGCGGCAACGGCGGTATGAAGCCGAGACATGCCGACTTGTTTGCAACAGGCTTAGATTACGAAACAATGATTCAATATATTGATCGCTTCCTTATGTTTTATGTAAAAACAGCAGATCGATTACAACGTACATCTACATGGATGATGAACCTAGAAGGCGGCATTGATTATTTGCGTGAAGTGGTCATTGAAGACTCATTAGGGCTTGCTGAAACGTTTGAAACAGAAATGCAAAATGTTATTGATACGTATCAATGTGAGTGGAAGACAACAGTTGAAAACGAAGAAAAATCAAAAACCTTTAAAGCGTTTGTAAATTCTGACAAAGGCGATAGCCAAATTGTATTTGTTTCAGAAAGGGATCAAATACGGCCTGCGCGAAAAGAGGAAATACCAGCACAACTTGAAGAAGTTTAAACAAACGGATGAATACACGAATGGTTAATGAATTAAAAAGTAGTGAAGTGGATGTCTGTGCGTTAACAGATCTAAATGAAAATGCAGGTACAGCTGCTTTGATAGATGAGAGACAAATAGCTTTGTTTTATGTGAAAAAGACCGAACAAGTTTATGCGCTTAGTAATTACGACCCTTTTAGCGAGGTGAACGTTTTATCCAGAGGGATAATTGGCAGTATAGGTGATGAACTTGTGGTGGCATCGCCGATTTATAAACAGCACTTTAATCTAGAAACAGGGCAATGCTTAGAAGACGAGAGTGTTTGTATTAATGCATACCCAGTAAAAATAATAAATGGCCGAGTTGTCGTCGGTACAAACAGTTAATGAAGGCTAAATAATGAAAGTAACTTATTACACTCTCGATGTTTTTACCGATACGCTTTTTCAAGGGGCACAGGTTGCTGTTTTCCCAGATGCAGAGGATCTGCCAGAAGAGCAGCTTGGTCGTATAGCACGTGAAATAAATTTATCTGAAACGGCATTCGTTTATAAAGCAGATGAGGGCCGTAGTACCTTTAAAGCTCGAATTTTTTCGCCGGATGGCGAGAAGGATTTTGCAGGACATCCTATTTTAGCGATTGCCAATGTTTTAGTGGAAACTGGAAAAGTTAGCTTGGAAGGCGACTATACAAGCATTATGGTAAAGCAAAATAGCCAAGATGTTACCGCAAATATTTCTAAGGATGCGAATGGTAAGCGGTATGTGCAATTTACATTAAGTAGTATGCCTGTTGTTGACCGATTTACACCCACGGATCAAGAGTTAGCAAAACTATTATCGATTGATGAGAAAGATATAGACCATTCAAGCTATTACACACGCCTTGTGTCGAGTGGCTTACCTTATTTAATTGTGCCACTGAAATCACAGGCGGATGTACGTAAAGCATGTTTTGATGTGAAGGCTTGGGGTGAGTCGTCAGCACCCGCTATGGCAGCACAAGAAATTTTAATTTTTAGTGCAAAAACGGACCTAGACGATTGTAATTTCCACGGGCGTTTAATGGGTCCAAATATCAGCGATCGTGAGGACCCACCTCTTGGTTCGGTCTTGCCTACCTTTGCTGGCTACCTAGCTTCTCATGAGCATATACGGCTGGGTACTTATAGTTTTGCAATTGATCGTGGCACAGCAGAAACTCGCCGAAGTTTGTTACATGTAGAAATGGATAAACGAGAAGGCCGCCCAATAACTTTAAGGGTGGGTGGCGATTCATTGTTGGTCAGTAAAAGCGAACTGTTGCTAGGTTAAACGAGGGAGATAATAAGATGCTATTTGGTCGGAATAAAAAAAATCCCATCGCGATCGCGGATAAAAAAATTGAAAAATGGACCTATGCTACTTGTGGCTATTGTTCAACTGGTTGTGCAATTGAAGTAGGCACGGACAAAGATGGTGTGCCAGTAGGAAGTCGAGGAGTGGCTGATGCAGATGTTAATCGAGGCAAGTTATGTGTAAAAGGCCTTTTTGAACACGAATTGTTTGAGTCAGCAGGTCGCGGTGACGTACCGCTGATGCGCTCAAATATTCATGATGAATACCAAGAAGCGAGCTGGGACGAAAGCTTTGAAAAAATGGCCTCTGAAATTAAACGCATACAAGATACCTATGGGCCAGACTCATTTGCCATTGTATCAACGGGGCAAATTTTAACCGAAGGTTTTTATACCTTGGGCAAGTTGGCCCGCGGTGTGATTGGAACCAATAACTACGATGGCAATACCACACTGTGTATGGCCTCGGCAGTATCAGGCTATAAGCGCTCTTTTGGTTCAGATGGCCCTCCAGGTTGTTATGAAGATTTTGAACATACCGATTGCCTGATTGCTTGGGGGTCCAATTTACCAGAACAACACCCTATTATTTATTGGCGTTTTAAAGAAGCGCAGGAAAAACGAAAATTTCCTTTAATTGTTATTGATCCAAGAGTCACCATGCTGGCGCAAAATGCAGATATGCATTTGGCAATTACGCCCGGTACAGACGTCGTGTTAATGAATTCATTAATGCATGTCATTCTGGCTGAAGGATTGGAAGATCAAGACTATATAAAAGCGAATACTACTGGCTTTGACGAATTAGCAGCAGAAGTTAAAAACTATGACCCGATAACGGCATCTAAAATATGCGGTATTGATGAAGATACGATTCGTAATGTTGCTCGTTTGTACGCAAAAGCTGGCGCCGCAATGAATATTTGGACGATGGGTATTAATCAAAGCACGCATGGCTCAGATGGAGTGGTGGGGCTTAATAACCTTAGCTTGCTGACTGGCAACATTGGTAAAAAAGGTGGGACCAGCTTGTCTATTACTGGACAGTGTAATGCGATGGGAACACGAGAGTGGTCATCGTGTTCTGGTCTACCTGGCTATCGTTTATTAGAGAATGAACAAGACCGAATTGATATTGGAAAATACTGGGGCGTAGATCCAGAGTTTTTCCCAAAGAAACGGGGGCTTGCACAAACAGATATATTTCCTGCCATTGAAACCGGCGCAATTAAAGGTCTGTGGTTGGTGGGTACAAACCCAATGACATCAATGCCTAATACGGCGCGTATTCGTAAAACATTAGAAAAGCTTGAATGTTGTGTAGTGCAGGATTCTTACCTTGATGTGGAAACAACGCAATATGCACATATTTTTCTACCAGCGGCTATTTGGGCTGAAAAGGAAGGCGTGTTTACGAATACAGAAAGAAGGGTCAATATTATTCGTAAAGTAAAAGAACCCTATGGTCAGTCAAAAACAGATTTACATATTTTTAACGGCCTAGCAAAACAGTTTGAACAGGGTAGAAAGATGAACTTCCCTGATAATTTTCATGAAGTGTTTGATGAAATGCGCGAACTATCCAAAGGACGGCTGGTTGATATATCGGGTATGACTCATGATTTGATTGAGCAGAATAAGGGCATTCAGTGGCCTTATACGCAAGAGCAGGTGGATAAGGGTGAAAAGCCGCTTAAAGGTGGAAAACGCTTGTATACCGAACCAGCTACTTTTCGCCATCCCGGTGGTCGGGCTAAACTGATTCCGCTACCGTTTATCGATAATAATGAAAAACCAGACGAGCAATACCCGTTTTGGTTGAATTCAGGCCGGTTAGTTGAGCACTTTCACTCACGTACTAGAACTGGAAAAGTCGGTAATAACAATAAATACAGTCCAACGCCATTTATGGAAATGAACCCTGATACAGCAGCTGAACAGGGGATAGAGCATCAGTCCTATGTGCGTGTTATTTCACGTCGTGGTGATGCTGTTGTTATGGTTATGTTGACACAACGAGTACCTAGGACGATGGTGTTTATTCCCTTTCACTTTTTTGATTGCGTTAACCGACTTACATTAGGACTATTAGACCCACATTCACGGCAACCTGCCTTTAAACAATGCGCAGTACGAATAGAGCATGTAAATCAGGAAGTTGCTGCACGATTAAATTTAGAAGCAAGAACATTTTAAGTCCCATGATTGAAACACGTAGTGATGAACAAAAATATGCTTTTTTAAGGACAGAAGAAAGCCGAGAAAAAAACCGATATGGAGACAATATTGAGCTCGCCGAGGAGGGTAATGCGTTAAGGGAGGTGAGCCTTAATATAAATGGTGATACAGGTATTAGCGAAAACCCAGATCGATATAAACAGCATGGGTTTTATTTAAATGCAGATAACTGTATCGGTTGTCATGCATGTGAAGCGGCATGCAGTGAAAAAAATGATAACCCTGCTCATATCTCATTCCGTTCGGTTGGTTATGTCGAAGGCGGAACGTACCCAGATTATCAGCGCCTTAATATTTCGATGGCCTGTAACCATTGTGATGACCCTGTTTGCTTAAAAGGTTGCCCAACAAGAGCTTACACAAAGTTTGCTGAATATGGTGCGGTGTTACAAGACCCAGATATTTGTTTCGGCTGTGGTTACTGTACATGGGTTTGCCCTTATAACGCCCCTCAACTTGACCCTGTTAAAGGTGAGGTTAGTAAATGTAATATGTGCGTTGATCGATTAGAGGTGGGGTTAAAACCGTCATGTGTATCAGCCTGTTTAGGTAATGCGTTGGATTTTGGAGTCATTGAGAATGTGCCAGAAAATAGGGAACAGGCTCAAGCTGAAATACCGGGTTTTCCAACAGCAGATATTACGCATCCGAATATTCGTTTTCAGCAAACGCGACAAAATAAGCGTGAAATGACGCGTACCGACTCGATGCCGCTTAAATATCATAAAGATGAAGAGGTTGGAAAGTATAAACCGGTAGTAGATGAAAAGCATGGAGTCAAAAAGCAATGGAATTGGAAAGCTTTGCTGATGACGCATGAAAGTTCTCATGTCATTTTTACATTATCAACACAAGCCATCCTTGGCGCGTTTTTAATCATTGTGCTTGGTAGCTTTACGGGTGTTGAAGCGATAGTAGCGATTCAGTCGTCTGCTGCGTATCTGCCGTTATTAGTATTGATGAATGTATTGCTGATGGTTGGCTTCTATAAACTCAATATGCATTTGGGCAAACCACATCGTTTTTACCGTGGTTTTTATAATTTACGCCATTCACCGGTAAGCCGTGAAATTGCTGGGGTTAGTTTGTTTTTTAGCAGCTTGCTTGGGTTTAGTGTTTTTAGTTATTTTGAGATTAAGCCATTGATTGGACTGTTTGCCATTATGGGCGTACTCAGTGGTCCAGTAGGTCTGTTTTATATGTATAAGCTATATAGAATTAAGGCACGCCCATTTTGGGATCACTGGCAAACAGCGAGTTCTTTTGTTGGAACATGTTTGAGTCTTGGGTCATTAACGATTGTTTTCGTTGCGTTAATAGCAGATGCTCTCAATACTACACAATATATTAGTTTGGTAGTTTTACTATTGCTGGGTTTGCTGCTTGAAGCCATAGGGCACGTCGCGCATGCCGCTGATCTTAAAAATAGTGAGGGAGAAGGTAGTGCTTCATGGTACTTACAAACAACCCGTTTTGCATGGCCTTATATTATTAGTAATGTATTGTTAGGCTCCTCAATTATTGTGTCTTGCTTATTGCTTGATTCTCCATCATCAACGCTGGGTTGGTTGATATTAGGGCTGTCATTACTTAGTACAGCCGTGATTAGGCGTTCTTTATTCTTTGCATTGGTTATTCCTACCACAATGCCGGGTGCATTCTTTTGGAAAAACAAAGCTTTTGAAGAACATGCAAAAGAAACTGGTTTAGCAAATATGCCTCAAGTGGGTGTGCGTTATGAGGAGCATAGAACCTTTAAAGTAGGTGAATTGATAGATACTATTAAAACCACAACCGCAAAAGAAGCGATTGACCAATTGAAAGAAATATTTTATTGGAAAAAGGTTAAATAGAAGCTCGGCTTGAAACTCACGTGACCTTGTTATTTAACAAGGTGTAACTGTTTAGAAAATCCTAATGTGCCTTAAATTTATCAATTTGTTAATACTTGTTTGTAGGTTACCTTAGGCCTACAGCATAAGCTGTAACGTATTAAAGGCGATGTTCAGGGGAATATAGGTTTTTATTATGTTTTTGCATTTATTCCAATTCTCTTAAGATTGGCTTAATTTTCAACAAGTACACTCGTAACCAGTCTATGAGAATAAGGATTGGTTATGAGTGCACTACAAAGTGAATCAGAGGGTAGCAAACAACGTGCTGATTCAGAAGCAAGCAAACGAGTTTTTTTACCTCACTTATCTGTTGTTTTAACAGGCCTTGACTCACCGCAACGAGCTAATGTAGAAGCATATATTACAAAGCAATTTTATAAAAACCATGCCGCGCAGATAAAGAGTTTTTTACCTTATTTATTATCTGCAGAAACCAAAAAAAATATAACATCAGTGCTTGGGTTCTATCCGGCTGAGATCGATAACCCAATGTTTTTAGAACAATATTTAGATGATAAGGCTGAGTTAGTGATTAGTCGGCTGATCAACCTTAATGTTGACCGGCAGAAGATAGCGGAAATTGGTAACTTAACATCGAGTTATCCTAGTACCAGTAAAATGTTGTTTGTTTTAATAGTGTCAACACTCTATCAATTAGATATTGATTGGGCATTATTTACCGCAACTAAGCAAGTTCAATCTATGATTTCGGAACTGGATATTGGGTGTATTGATATTTGTGATGCCCAAGCCGAAAGTCTTGCGTTTGATAGTGGTTCATGGGGCAGTTATTACAAAAACCAACCCAAAGTTATTGCAGGCGATATAAAAAAAGCTTATGCAATATTGAAAAGTCATCCGGTTTCAGGTTTTGTGATGACTAATTATCAGTCCACAATTGATCAGCTTGTATTGCGAGTATCTTTGGACCGGTAATGCTTTGGAACGAAATTAAAGAGCTTGCCAAACAGCGGCCAAGTGATATAGCCATTGTTGGCGAAAAAAAAGCATACACCTATAAAGAATTGCTGAATGGGGTTAATGTTATATCAAGGTTTTTAGTACGTTATCAGCATAAAGTATTGGCCTTGTTTTGTGATAATTCGCCTGAATGGTTGTTAGTTGACCTTGCTGCTAATGTATCAGGGGTGACCTTGTTACCCTTGCCGGCATTTTTTTCTCAGCAGCAATTAGCCTTTGCTATTAAAAAATCGGGCGCATGTGCGCTGGTTCATAAGCGTGATGATAGCTTATTGAACGTTACGGAGTTATTGAATACAGAGGTATTGATTGGGGATTTACTCTGTAGTGACTTGAAAAATATAGCGGATAGCGAATTACCCGTTTCTACTGCGAAAATAACGTTTACATCGGGTTCAACAGGTGAGCCTAAAGGTGTTTGCTTATCGAACAAGCAGCAGTTTGCGGTCGCGAAAGCTACGCATGATTCATTACAATTGCCAGTCGGCAAGCATTTATCAGTATTACCGTTTAGTACCTTACTTGAAAACACAGCGGGTTCGTACGTGACCTTGTTAAATGGTGGAACTATTATTGCCTTACCCAGCAATCAATTAGGCTTTAATGGCAGCAGTGACTTTAAGTTATCAGCTTTGCTGAAAACGATTGAGAAATATAAGCCCGTTAGTTTAATTTTATTACCAGAAATACTACTGAGTCTTATTGGTGCGATAAAAAAAGGTTGGACGCTACCCTCGTCCATAGCGCTTATGGCTGTCGGTGGTAGCAAAGTGTCTCAACAACTCATTCAGCAAGCGCAATCGTATGGCTTGCCCGTTTATGAAGGGTATGGGCTATCTGAGTGTGCTTCGGTTGTGAGTTTAAATTCAGCTAAAAATAATAAAGCGGGGTCGGTTGGCAAGCCCTTGCCGCACCTTGAAGTACGCATTGTGGACGATGAAATTATTGTTTATGGAAACCCGTTCCTAGGTTACGTAGGAGAGCCTGCTTCATGGGGAAAAGCAGAAATTGGAACGGGCGATTTGGGGTTTTTAGATGAACAAGGGTATCTATATGTCAATGGACGTAAAAAAAACCTTCTTATTTCAAGTTATGGTCGGAATATTAGTCCTGAATGGGTTGAAGGCGTTTTATTAAGCGATGGTTTGCTTAAACAGTGTGTCGTGTTTGGCGATCAACGGCCACACTGCATTGCACTAATATCCTTAAGAGATGAAGCAATGCCTGAAGAAATAATAAAGGATAGCATTATCAAAGCGAATCGCTCACTGCCTGATTATGCGCAGGTTAAAAGATGGGCAGTACTACCACAACCGATGAGTTTTTCAGCAGGCACGATGACCTCTAATGGCAGACCCGTTAGGGATGTTATTTTGAGGCAGTATCAATCAACTATACATCAATTATATTCGGAGTAAGGATAATGGCCTTTTTTCAACAATTACAGCAACAAACCGAGCAGGAGCGTCATCAACTGTTGGCGGCCCCGATTATTAACAAAGCGGTGTCTGGAACAATCTCAAAAGAGGAATATATCGCTTTTTTAGAACAGGCTTATCACCATGTTAAACATACGGTGCCATTATTAATGGCAGCGGGTGCGAGAATTCCAGAGGAAAAAGAGTGGCTACGTAATGCATTGGCAGAATACATCGAAGAAGAGTTAGGCCATCAAGAATGGATTTTAAACGACCTTGCTGTGTGTGGGGTTGATAAAGAAAGAGTTCGGCATGACGCGCCAGCCTTTGAAACGGAATTAATGGTTGCGTATGCCTATGATGTTATTAACCGTGTTAACCCCTTGGGTTTTTTTGGTATGGTTCATGTGTTAGAAGGCACCAGTGTCACAACAGCTGATAGAGCGGCAGATGGCATTCAAGAAGTATTGAGTTTACCTGATGAGGCGTTTAGTTATTTGCGCTCACATGGCGCACTGGATCAGGATCATGTTCAATTTTTTGAAAGCTTAATGAATAAAATAAATCAGCCAGCTGAGCAGCAGCTTATTATTCGTTGTGCCAAACAGTTTTATCGACTCTATGGTGATATTTTTTGTAGCTTAACTGAACAGCCTGAAAAGACATTAGCATAGAAGGTAAGCGTACTTATAAATAAATAAAACAGCGTGACGAGTGGTGGTGCATTGGCTTATCAATGATGTTATTAAGCGCTGGCTGTTCAATCTACGGATAAACAGTGAGCAAACACAAAAGGTTGCTGAGTAACCTAAATCGGAGTTTAGTATGAAAAATATTGTGAAAATACTGTGTTACGTTTTACTCATATCATCAACCGCCGTATTGGCAGATGTTCAGCAGGATGTGGCTCTCTTGGCAAAAGATTGGGCAAAAGCTAACTATCAAATGAAAGGGTCACAACAAGAAGAAGCGTTTGAGACCTTAATAGAGCAATCTAACGAGGCAGTTAAGTTGCATCCGGTATCGGCGGAAGTGCTTATTTGGCGGGGTATTATTGAATCAAGTTTCGCTGGCGTTAAGGGTGGCCTGAGTGCGTTATCATTAATAAAAGAAGCAAAAAAAGATTTGGAAAAATCTATTTTATTAGATGATAAAGCGTTGTCTGGCTCAGCACATACAACCTTGGGAACCTTGTATTTTAAGGCGCCAGGCTGGCCGATTAGTTTTGGCAATGACAAAAAAGCAAAAAGGTATCTTCAAAAGGGCATACTCCTTGATCCAAACGGCATTGATAGTCATTATTTTTATGCCTTGTTTTTGCTGGATCAAGGTGAGAAAAAACAAGCTCAAGCTAGCTTCATAAAAGCACTCGATGCTAAAGCAAGGCCAGACAGAGCGCTTGCAGATAGCGGCCGCCGGCATGAAATAAATGAAGCATTGCATGAAATTAATTAGCATTTAAACTGAACAAGTGAATATTTTACTGGTTGAAGACGATGCAGCATTGGCTAACGCCTTGGTAAAGACGCTGACACATGAAGGTTTTGTGGTTAATTATTTGAAGCATGGTCAACAGGCGATAAGCATCGTTAAAACTGAGCCAACGGATATTGTGATTTTAGACTTGGGCCTGCCCGATATGGATGGCTTGGATGTATTGCGGGCCATTAGGCAGCATACAGCGCAGTTGCCGGTACTTATTTTAACGGCTAGGTCATCGATTGATGACAAGGTGTCGGGCTTGGATTTAGGGGCGGATGATTATTTAGCAAAACCATTTGAAGTGGATGAACTGTTGGCGCGCTTAAGAGTTGTTGAGCGCCGTTCTAGTAGCTCAAAACATGCAGGCCTTCATATCGGTGATGTTGTATTAGACACGGCTTGTTATGGCTTATCGGTTGCCAACGAAGCGGTGGATATATCGCGTCGTGAGTTTACCTTGTTAAAGGCACTGATGGAAAATGCTGGGCGTGTTTTAACACGCGAGAGTTTGGAGTCAAAACTGTATAGCTGGGATCAAGAGGTGGCGAGTAATACGATAGAAGTTCATATTCACAATCTAAGAAAAAAGTTACCTAAAGGTTTTATCAAAACACTTCGAGGTGTTGGTTATATAGTGAAGCCAATATGAGGTCAATTCGTACCTATTTATTGTTAACACTGTTGGCGACTATTACCGCGGTAACGTTTCTATCGTTATTGCTGGGCTACCGCTCAAGTCTTGCTAAAACGGATGCTTTGTTTGATGAGCGACTTAAAAACTTAGCCAGCATTATTGTACATGCTAATCATGATCTCACGCCAAGGGTTGAAAAAACACTAGACCTTAAGCCCTCGGTTTTTTTTCAAATTTGGTCGCATGATGGCGTACTTATTGCGCGCTCCGGTAATGCGCCTGAACACCAAATGTTTAACAGTCAATTGTCGGAAGGCTTTCATAATGCCAACTACGCAGACTTTCGTTGGCGTACTTACATATTACAAGACAGGCTTTTTAAACGCTGGGTGATCACAGGGGAACGTATCGACTTACGTTATGAAATAGCCGATAAAATTGTATTATCTGCCATCAAACCAACAGTGATGGCTATCCCATTGGCCGCCTTTATTATTTGGTTAACGGTGGGTTTTGGTTTAAAGCCGCTACGTGAATTAACCACGCAACTCGGTGATAAGAAAGCGGATGATCTGTCTGCAATTTCGATTAAGCAACAACCCAAAGAGCTAGAGCAATTATGTATAACAACCAATGATTTACTACAGCGCTTAAATGATGCATTCGTACGTGAGCAGCAGTTTTCGGCGGATGCGGCGCATGAGTTGCGCACCCCTATTAGCTCCTTAAAAGTGCAGCTACACAACCTAATGTCTACTAAGGACATAACTGATGGCGATCTAGAACCTTTGAAAGAGGGAGTGGAACGAATGGGGCATGTGATTGAGCAGATACTGAGTTTATATCAACATTCACCCGATCAAGCTGCTCAGCAAATGGAACCGTTAAACTTAACTGATATTGCTAAGATGGTGATTGCCAAAGAATACATGCAGTTTGAGTCAAAGCAGCAAAGAATAAGTTTGAATGCAGAGCCTGTATGCCTTATCAAAGGTAATGAATTTGCACTAGAGAGTTTATTGCAAAACTTAGTTCTTAATGCCAATAAATATACACCAGCACAGGGTGTTATTTCGGTAAATATTAAATCCAAAGACAATGCTGTGATGCTTTGCGTAGAAGACTCTGGGCCAGGCATCGCAGAAGAAGATCGGGTACGTGTTTTTGAACGGTTTTATCGGGTGGGTGGAGATAGACATGCATCCGGTATATTAGGGTGTGGGCTTGGCTTAGCCATTGTGCAGCATATTTCTACTTTTCATGGGGCTAAGGTTGAACTGGCAGTGTCAGCTGAATTAGGTGGTTTAAACGTGATGGTAGAATTTCCAGCTATTTAAGGGCACCTATGCGCATATTACTCATCATCTGCTTAATGTTGGCAATAACCCCGCTTTTCGCGGCACCTACAGTTAATATTGTCATTCGTCATCACCTGTTTTACCCGTCCACGGTTGAAATTCCCGTCGATACCAAAGTAAAGCTGTTAATTGATAACCAAGACCAGACAGCAGAGGAGTTTGAAAGTTATGAGCTTAACCGTGAGAAAGTTATTCCAGGACATTCAAAAGGCGTTGTTTTTATAGGCCCATTACCAGCGGGTGAATACCCCTTTTTTGGTGAGTTTTTTCCTAAAACAGCTCAGGGCAAGGTCATTGTAAAGTAACGTTATGCTCATCAATTCAGTCATTATTATCTTAAGGGAGGTATTTGAAGCAGCGCTCATAGTCAGTGTGTTGTTAGTACTATGTCAGAAACTGCAATTACCGCGTCGTTACTTTCTTTCTTCGTTGGGCTTAGGTGGGGTGTTATCAATTTTTTATGCTCGTCATATTGCATCTATTTCGATGTTTTTTGATGGTGTTGGGCAAGAAATTTTGAATGCGTGCATGCACCTAATGACGTTTATTTGTTTGTTATTTTTAATTTTTTCAATGGGGAGGCGACCTTATTACAAAATAACTGTATGGGCGATTGCTGGGTGTTTATCGGCCACTTTAGTGGGCGAAGGGTCAGAAATAATCATTTATATTCAAGGTTTTATAGGTAATGAGCAGCTATTAGAAACAGTGCTTGCAGGCAGCTTTATTGGAGCTGGAGTAGGTTTCAGTGTGGGAGTGTTTATGTATTATTTAATGATCAATTTGCGTCCTAGGAAGGGGATTGCTGTTAGCTTAGTTGCCTTGGTTCTAATCAGCGCGAGTATGACCACTCAAGCATTTCAATTGTTAATTCAGGCGGATATTTTGATCAGTCAAGCACCATTATGGAACACCTCATCATGGGTGAGTGAGGGCTCTGTTATAGGGCAAATTTTATATGCCTTGCTTGGCTACGAATCTACGCCAACGCCTATTCAAGTTGGTGGGTATTTTTTAAGTTTAATACTTGCATCTGCCTTAGCTGTTAGGACTTTTAAAACCTTTAAGTGGGAAATGGGCGAGTGAGAACAATAAACAGAACACTACAAGCCTGTTGTTTAGCACTTTTAGCCGTTCGTGTGGCAGCATCGGAATTTTCGGTAGATAAAGTGTATCACCCGTACGTCCAGCCTTTAGAAAGGGAGCTGGAATGGCGAATGTTATCAGGAGATGGGCAGCAACTTCACCGGCTTGGTATCGGTAAATCATTATCGGATAGCTTGTTCGTTGAGGGCTATCTTATTGCAGAAGATAACGATCGGCACTTTTCTTTAGAGGCCTTAGAGCTGGAAGTAAAATGGCAGTTAACTGAACAAGGTGAGTACGATGCTGACTGGGGTGTTTTATTTGAACTTGAGCATCAGCAGCACGACGATACTTGGGGCTTATCCAGTGGTCTTTTAATGGAAAAAGAGTTGGGGAAATGGGTGGGTGCGGCCAATTTTATTATTGAGTATGAGTGGGGGAATGAAATAAAGAATGAGCTTGAATCGTCGCTAGCTCTTCAGGCACGCTACCGGTATTCAGAAAAGTTAGAACCTGCCATTGAGTTTTATAGTGATGAAAATGGCCAGGCGGTAGGCCCTGTTGTAATGGGTGATATTCGCTTAGCCCATGCGAAAAAAATGCATTGGGAAGTTGGCTCCATATTTGGCTTAGGTTATAAAGGCCCTGATAGTACGTTGCGCGTATTGATAGAGTATGAGTATTAATGCAGAGGGATTAAGGTTTTCTACTTAACTGTAATTAGGGTTTCTTGATTGATTAAAGCGCCATGTCATGGTTGCTATGGGCACGTTATAAGAAAGTTGTTTAAGTTTCTTGATTATTAGTAAGGGTTTGCAGCAAGGTAAGAATGTCGCTTTTTAATGTAAGCAATGTCTGTATTTCATTACAAAAAATCTTGTGGAACTTTTGAATATTATTTTTATCGTTTTCCCTCAATACAAGCTCAAGTTTTTTCGCTGCTGATTTTAATAAAGGTGTTCCACAATATGCTGCCGAACCGTGGATTTTATGGACTGCTTCTGCTGCATCCACTATGTTGTTTTGCCCAATCAGCTCTGAAATGTCTTCGCTTTGTTTAGGAAGTTCAGATAAAAACTTCTCAAGCATAATTAACATAAACGAATGGTCCGCATTCATGCTTTTTTTAGCTAAGTGATAATCAAACGGTTGACTGTTAGAGGCTGAATCGCCATTTGTAGTGGTTGATATAAAAGGCTGCGTATCAAAATCATGTTCGCTAAGTAATTGCTCAATTAAGGCGAAAAAGTGTACTTGATCAATAGGTTTTATTAGGTACCCGTCAAATGAACTGATGTGGTGTGCCTTCTCTTCACCTGAGGTAATGTGTGCAGTAATAGCAATGGCGGGTGTTTTATAGTTAGGGTTTTGTGAGTGGTTACGTATTTCAAAAAGTGCCTCATTGCCCATTTTTAAAGGCATTCTTAAATCAAATAGCATCAGGTCATAGGGGTGCTTGAAGGCTAGTTCAATGGCTTGTTGGCCATCGTTAACACAGGTTACATTAGCGTGTTGTTTTTCTAATAAATGACTCAACAATAATCGATTAATTTCGTTGTCGTCTGCAACTAATATATTTAAAGAACTTAGGTCGGGCAGAGGGTGTTCAATCGCTATGGGTTTATTAATAGCTTGGTAGCTATCTTTCACCTGTGTAAAGGGTAGACTAAAGGTGAAATTAGAACCTTCGCCTAAGGTGCTTTTTACCTTAATGCTGCCGTTAAGTGCGTTTAGCAGGCGTTTAGTAATTACTAAGCCAAGACCTGTTCCTTGGTCGCTAGTAGCGCCATCAAGTTGAGAGTATTCTTGAAAAAGCTGTTTGAGGTTATGTTCACTGATGCCGATACCGTGATCAATGATGCTAATATCAATAACATCCTGCTTGTAAGGGTTCATTTTTAAGCGAACGATAACAGATGATTGGTGGCTGAACTTGATAGCATTGCTAAGTAGGTTAATAAGTATTTGACCAAACTTGACGTGGTCTTGATTAATAACCACAGGGACATTGGCATCGTGCTGATAATTAATGCTGACGTGATTTTCCTTTGCTTGGGCAGATAAAAGCAAAATGGCATCTTGTATTGCCTTTTTCAGTTCAAAATTTGTTTTATGAATAAGTACTTTGCCAGATTCAAGCTGGGTAAAATCTAATACTTCATTAATAATGGTTTGTAAATTTTTTGATGATAAATGAGATGCATTGACCAATTTCAGTTGCTCATCATCAAGAGGGGTTTGTTGAATGATTTCAAGAAAGCCGATAATGCCATTTAACGGAGTTCGTATTTCATGACTTATATGTGAAATAAACCGTGATTTTGCATCGGCGGATTTGAGGATTTCTTCTTGGGCAGAAAAAAGCTTGTCGTTTTGAGATCTTAACTCTTGCGTCGCTTCAAGGACCCTCTGTTTCAGAATCCGTTGGTGATTATTAATTTGCTGAGCCATTTCATGAACACCGCTCTCGAGTGTGGCAATTTCATCTTTGCTACTGATATTTGGGGTGTTAGGTGGTGGAGTATAGTTGCCTTTAGTAATGTTTTTTACATCACGTGTTAATTTTAGAATGGGGCGACTAATTGTTGCGCTGAAGTATTTTGCAATAAGAGCGATTACCAATAGTAAAAATAAGGTGATGTAGATTGTGTTAGATAAAATATTATATTGCCGTTGTTGAATAGCCTCATATGAAAGCGTGAGTGTGACGTAACCAATGGTTTCATTTTTTTCAACCGGTGGGCCAACTAATAAGCTATAAAATTCATCCGTGTTTTCAATTGATTTAAGTGTGATTGGTTGAACAATTTCTTTTGATGGGTTGGATAGTAATGAGGGTGTTGCAATATCACTGCTTGCATAGGAAAGAGCCGTTCCCGCACTGTCTGTAATTTTAATAGAGAGGATATCTGGCTCATTAACTACTGAACGGACAACTGCATCGAGCGCCGCTAAATTCCCAGAAAAGACACCATTAACACTGGACTTGGCTATTGAAAGACATAAGTTCTCATTCGTTTTATGCAATAAATCGTACATGTCATTTAAACGCGTTGAGGTTAGGTAGGTGGCTAATATAATGGCTACGATGGCTGCTGGCATAACGCCTAGGAGAAGCAGCTTATCTTGTAATTGAAACCTACTTATCAAACTCATAGCTGATTAATTGCGCTTGTAATGCTTTATCGTTAGGGAAATGTAGGTTTAAACTTTTTGCGACATTTCTATTGGAAATAACGCTGAAATATTTAGGGTAAACAATACTGTTTGCCAGAGGCTTCTTTGCTTCCTCTAGGGCGAAGATTGTTTCGGTTAAATGCTTAGCCAACTGCTCGAGGCTACTGACTGTTCCTGCAATAGCCCCGGCTCTTATAAAGCCTTTAGAGAAACCTATGATGGGTGTTCCATAACGGTAACTGGTTAGTAGGATTTGTGAAAGAGACGTGGCGTTATAAATATCGGTATCGGCTATTGCGAGAATGATGTCCGAAGATTGTGAAACACGACCTATTTGGGAATTTACATTTTTTGAATTACTAAGGTGTTCGTTAATGGTTAATTTTTTATCCGCGGCAATTTTCTTTAAGTGTGTTAGCTGATCTTTTGATTGATGAGTGACAATAACACCAATGTTTTTAAATAAAGGGCTAAGACGTTGTATTAAATTTAATTGTCTAGCTGGTGGCTGATCCAAGACAAAGAAAAAGTGATTGGGCCGAAGCTCTCGGCATGAAGGTAAGCATGGGATGTTCTTTTTAGCATGTGATAATGTTGTTAAGGCGTGAAATGTTGTGGTTTGTATATTCAATTCCACGAGCTTTTTTATGGCTTTATTATCGAGATTAATCAGGATGTCGGGTGAGTCTTTTGTTAGCGTTTCGGTGCTTAATGAGCTGGTCGGTATGTTTCGTAATTGTATGCTGGGGTCTTGAGATAGCTGGTTCGTAATAAGTGTTTTATAGCTGGTTTGATAATGGCTAGCGTTATCAGAAATGATAACCAAATTTTGTGCGAGTAAGGGTAGAGGCATCAGCAGTAAAGCCAATGCTAAATAGACACTATAAAATTTTCTGGGCTGATGGGTGTTAATCAGCACGCTATTTTATCCTTTGATGCATTTGGTTATTGGTGACCACGTATTGATGAAGAGGCTGCTTTTTATTGGATGTTAATGATGAGCTAAAACGGATTCCATTAGTTAGCTTTTTCGATAGTTTAAAGTACAGTCGAATATTAGCAATGGTTTGATACGTGGGGTTGCCTTTGGTGAGGAGTCTGTTCCTTTTTAGACGTTCTGCGAAAAATTGTTGCTTAACAACATAGGAAAATATGTTTTGACTATGACTAAGTTTAATGCCGATAATTAGGCAGATAAGTTTGGCTATCAAAAAAGCATTAAAAATTATAGTATCATGTTATTAATAGCTTAGCTAAGGAGCATTGCTGTGTGAGGCTATTCAAAACTAGGTAGAAGAAGAGTAATCGAGGGAACATTGAAAATAGGTATTGATTCTCAACATAAGGCACATAAATAAAGCCGACCAGTAATAAGCTGGTTAGTAAATACCTAGAGTTTTTTGTGCAACATTCCATGTCTTAACTTGTATTACTGTCGTCCTTTTAGTCATACCTATAGGTTAGTTCGACAAATGCTCGGTTATCGAGTTCAAATTCATTCAGGAAGTCTTTGTTTTTATCAAGAGCCAGTTGTAGGTTAAAGCTAAGGTCTATTTCTTGGCGTTGTGATAGGTTAAATGATTTTCCTGTATTAATATCTAAGCGCCTTAACGGACCTTGTGGGTTACCCGAGTCTAAATACTCCATGCTACTAGTGTAGTAGAAAGCAATACTAGCCCATAAATTATTATCAAACGTATGGGAGACCAAAATATTAAAAACATCTTTTGGTACAGAGCTGCGAATATTTTCAATATCATTGTGAGTGATTCTCCCAACATTGGTATGGTTGTATGCATACCCTGAAGCGGTTCCGCTCATTAGGACAGTAAAAGCCGTTAGTTAAGGAGTTATTTTCTGTATTATTATTTAAATAGAGGACACAGAAGATGA
>NZ_JAHRVT010000008.1:0-153005 GCF_019090545.1 Cycloclasticus sp.
ATTGCGTAGTTGTCGTCGTTTGCAACTATAATTTTTCAGATGTTTTACGAGATTCCTGAAAGCTCGGCATGCACCTAAGGTTTTGCTACCCACGTCGAAGCCAGGTCACCCCCTTTGGTTATGGTTCGATACTATACATTATGAAAGGTTCACAAATATAGTGAATAATTCTTTCATTGAGAAGAAAAAAACAGGTGGTTATGCGTTTATGTAGGCTTAATAGCAGGGATGTCAACCCGTTATTAACACAGGGAGGATGTGTTTTAGCCAAGTTCTAATTTTTAAAGGTGAAAAAAGGGGAGCATGCCTTAGATATTTTAAGTGAGGTAGCTGGTATGCCTAGCCTGAATGCTTCATGATGCGCTGTTTTTCACGCTGCCAGTCTTTATTTTTAGCCGAGGCGCGTTTGTCATGTAGCTGTTTACCTTTAGCCGAACCGATTTCTAGTTTTACGCGGCCTTTAACCCAATACATTGATAAGGGAACAATCGTATAGCCTTTACGTTCGACTAGTGCAACAAGGTTGATAAGTTCACGACGATTTAATAAGAGCTTTCGTAAACGTGTTTGCATTGGGTCGATATGAGTTGAGGCAGACAAAAGTGGTGATATATGTGCACCGGCCAGCCAGGCTTCACCATTTTTTATAACGACATAACTTTCTTTTAATTGAACACGTCCGTCACGGATGCTTTTAACTTCCCAGCCTTCAAGGACCATGCCTGCTTCGAAACGTTGTTCGATAAAATAATCGTGTGTCGCTTTTTTGTTAGATGCGATGGAATTAGGATGTGTTTTTTTCTTTTTGCTTGCCATGTCTATATTCTAAGCGAGGCGTTGATTTATCGCTATAAAAGTCAGCTAATAACTTGGTTAAATAGTAAAGTTGGGTTAATTTATTATCAATAACAAACGTTCAAGGTTTATGAGACAGATATCGCAACATGGAGAATGGTCATCCCGATTGGCCTTTATTTTGGCAGCTACAGGTTCGGCCGTTGGCTTAGGCAATATATGGAAGTTTCCCTATATTGCAGGTGAAAATGGTGGTGGTGCGTTTGTGCTTATCTATTTATTGTGCATTTTGATCATAGGCATCCCCATTATGATGGCTGAAATAATGTTGGGCCGTCGTGGAAGACAAAGCCCCATTAATTCAATGAGAACGTTGGCAACAGAAGCAAAAGCGAGCCGATATTGGTCGTGGTTAGGCTGGCTGGGTGTTATCGCAGGGTTCTTAATTTTGTCTTACTACAGTGTTATTGCTGGTTGGGCTATGGCCTACGTTGTACGTGTTGCATCGGGCGTTTTTGAAGGTGCTACGGCTGACGGAGTTAGTCATATCTTTGCCACCTTTGTGGCAGACCCAGAAAAGCTACTAGCATGGCATAGTTTGTTTATGATTGTGACGATGCTTGTGGTTGCTAGAGGTGTGAAAGGACTTGAACGAACGGTGAAGTTCTTGATGCCTGCGTTGTTGGCTATTTTAATTTTATTGGTTGGCTACGCCATGGAGCGTGGTGCGTTTGAAGAAGGCGTTTCGTTTTTATTTAAGGCAGATTTTACGAAAATGACCAGTGAAGGTGTGTTGACCGCAATGGGACATGCGTTCTTTACGCTTAGTTTGGGCATGGGGGCGATCATGGTGTACGGCTCTTATTTACCGTCTAAGGTTTCAATTGGTTCAACCACTATGCTGATTGGGTTGGCGGATACGGTGGTTGCGTTATTGGCAGGCTTGGCTATCTTCCCCATTGTTTTTGCTAATAGTATGGAACCAGCTAGTGGACCGGGCCTTATTTTTCAAACATTGCCAATTGCCTTTGGGCATATGGCGTATGGTTCAATATTTGGTACGCTGTTTTTTATATTACTTGTGTTTGCAGCATGGTCCTCATCAATATCGCTGATAGAGCCAGCTGTTGCCTGGTTGGTTGAAAATAAAAAAATGAGCCGCATGCGTTCATGTATCTGGGCGGGTCTTGTCACATGGGGCGTGGGTATAGGTACGGTTTTATCCTTTAACCTAACTGCAGATGTTACTTTTTTTGGTAAAACATTTTTTGACATTTTAGATTATCTAACAGCAAATATCATGTTGCCTTTGGGTGGTGTATGCATAGCTGTTTTTGCCGGTTGGGTGATGAGTGAAGAAGATAGCGTAAAGGAATTAAGCCTTAAGCGGCAGTGGCTGTATAAAACTTGGCTGTTTTTAGTAAAATTTATATCGCCTCTGGCAGTCGTTATTGTCTTCTTAAAATCAATTGATGTGATCTAAGGCGATGCATAAAGTAGAACGCAGTGCTTTAGTGCGGCATTCAGCTGCAGACATGTTTGACCTTGTCAATGATGTGGCATCGTATCCATTGTTTTTGAAATGGTGTAAAAGTAGTAAAGTACTGTCTGAAACGCAAGACAGTATGACGGCGGAACTTGAAGTGGCTTGGAAGGTGTTGCACAAAGTCTTTAGTACGAAAAATCAATTAGCGGCAGGTGAAAGCATTAAACTTGAGTTGTTAGAAGGGCCTTTTAAGTCTATGACTGGTGAATGGCGTTTTAAGCACCTTCGTGAAGATGCTTGTAAAATAACAATGGAAGTGGACTTTGAGTTTAAAAGTTCCGTTAGTAATTTTGTTTTTAGTGCCATATTTAGTCAAATATGTGGTTCACTAATGGATTGTTTTATCAAAAGGGCAGATGAGGTTTATGGGTAATGTAGAGGTGGCTTACGCAACGCCAGAAAAACAATTAATTTTAGTTGTCCCTTTTCATGATGGGTTGACTGTTCAAAAAGCGATAGATGCCTCTGGGATTTTGAAACATTTTCCGGATATTAATTTGGACAACAATGCGGTGGGAGTTTTCAGTAAGCCTTGTAAACTAGATACGCTATTGAGAGTGGGAGACCGCGTTGAAATTTATCGTCCATTAATTGCGGACCCTAAAGAAGTTAGACGCCAACGTGCTGAAGCCGGAAAAGTTACCAAAAAAGGTGCGCGTTCAGCGAATGAATGATTTGCCTTGAAATACCAAGGAAATGGATTATATTAGTCAATATGATAGTCACAGATAATAATAAAACATTAAATGCCGCTTTTGGTGAAGTGTCTGTGCGCCTTTTTGTCATTGCAAAGTCTTTTCTTCTCAGCCTAGCTCGACTGCCGCAACGCGGCTAATGAATATACCTGGCGAGGTGAAACGCAATTAGCTAATTGTATAAGTAAAAATTTGTCATCAAGATGACATTTGGAGTTTAGAAATGAGTAAAGAGAAGTTAATAATTTTTGATACAACCTTACGTGATGGTGAGCAAAGCCCCGGTGCAGCAATGACTGCAGAAGAGAAGCTTCGTATCGCTAAAGCATTAGAGAAAATGAAGGTTGACATTATTGAGGCAGGTTTTCCTATCTCAAGTGAAGGCGATTTTGCCGCTGTTCAAGGAATTGCAAGAACCGTTAAAGACAGTGTGGTTTGTGGTTTGGCGCGGGCAAACAAAGCAGATATAGAACGTGCTGGTGAAGCACTTAAAGATGCAAATGCATCGCGGATCCATACCTTTATTGCGACCTCGCCACTTCATATGAGAGAGAAGTTGCTATTAACCCCCGATCAGGTTTTTGAACAGGCTGTTGATGCGGTTAAATTGGCAAGAAACTTCACAGATAACGTTGAGTTTTCGCCTGAAGACGCGGGGCGTTCAGACCTTGATTTCTTGTGTCGGATTATTGAGGCGGTTATTGACGCGGGTGCGACAACCATTAACATTCCAGATACTGTGGGTTATAACTTGCCAGACCAATACGGCAACACGATTCGACAGTTAATTGAAAATGTACCTAATTCAGATAAAGCTATCTTTTCAACACATTGCCATAATGACTTAGGCTTGGCAGTGGCGAACTCGTTAGCCGGTGTTATGAATGGTGCGCGCCAAGTTGAGTGTTCAATCAATGGTTTAGGTGAACGTGCAGGAAACGCAGCACTTGAAGAGGTTGTGATGGCGGTTCGAACACGGCAGGATTTATTTCCCTGTGATGTTGGCTTGGATACAACTCAGATTATGACCTGCTCTCGGTTGGTGTCGGGTATAACCGGTTTTCCTGTGCAGCCGAATAAAGCGATTGTGGGTGCTAATGCGTTTGCCCATGAGTCGGGTATTCATCAAGATGGCGTGTTGAAATCGCGCGAAACATACGAAATTATGTTGGCTGAAGATGTTGGTCTTAATTCTAATAAATTAGTATTAGGGAAATTATCTGGGCGGAGTGCATTTAAGGATCGTTTAGAAAAGCTAAACATAATGGTGGATAGCCAAGAAGAGTTAAATAATGCTTTTCGTCGCTTTAAAGATTTAGCCGATAAAAAATCTGAAATTTTTGATGAAGATATTCAAGCCCTGGTGTCGGACTTCAAAATGGAAGAAGCTTTTAGTGAAGCGATTAAGTTAGTGTCCGTTAAAGCGTGTTCGGAAACGGGGGAAATGCCTGAGTCTTGTATTACGTTAATGGTAGATGAGGTTGAGCAAACAGAAACCTCTCAAGGTGGTGGGCTTGTTGATGCTACATTTAAGGCCATTGAGAAAATCGTGACAAGTAGTGCGACGCTTCAGCTTTATTCTGTCAGTAATGTTACTGAAGGGACGGACTCTCAAGGCGAAGTTGCCGTTAGGCTAGAAAAAGCAGGGCGTATTGTGAATGGCCACGGTTCGGATACAGATATTGTGATTGCCTCAGCAAAAGCCTATATCAATGCGCTCAATCGATTGTTTGGTGATAGTGTGCGGATTCACCCTCAAGCCTATGAAGGGGTTTGAATCGACTGCCCAATAAACTAGAGGCTTTGCTTGCAGAGTAGTACTAATATTTTAATGTGCTGGCAACGCTGCAACACACGCGAAAGGCGTTCTGTTATTTAAACAGAGCGCCTTTTTTTATTTTAAGATATTAAAGGTAATACGTCCTTTCTGATCTCGATCATTTTTTCATTTAAGGCTCAATGCGATACTCATCCGCGCCGGTGTTTTTAGCGCACCCAATAGATTGAGGAGAAGGTATGAGAAGTACTAGTATTGAGCCAGAATTAAAACATGAAGTCAGTCAATTGCTTGATGCTTACGTTCAATGTATCGATGATGATGATTTAGAACGTTGGCCAGATTTTTTTACTGAAAATTGCTTGTATAAGGTTATTCCAAGAGAAAACCATGAAATAGGTATGCCGACAGCTATTATGTGGTGTGATAGCCAAGGTATGTTGCAAGATAGAATTACGGCGTTAAGGCACGCTAATATTTATCAAGTTCAATGGTATCGCCATATCACAAGTAACCCTGTTATCAGTACAGAAGATGGTGACACTATTAAGGTGCAGTCTAATTACGCAGTTTTTAAAACCTGTAATGATGGTGAAAGTACCGTTTATAACGTAGGTCGCTATGTTGACCTCCTTGTTCGCGAAAATGGCGTTCTTAAATTTAAAGAACGTGTAGTCATTTATGACACGCATAGAATTACCACCTTGATGGTTATCCCTATTTAAGTCAGGAGAAAGATGATGAATGCAATAACACCCCCACATTTAAAATGGCCAGCTGGCACAGACCATACGGCGGTTCCTTACTCAATATTTAATAGTCGTGAAGTTTACGATCTTGAGCAAAAAAAGATACATAACGGCCCGACATGGAATTATTTATCGACGGAAGCAGAGTTGCCTGAAAAAGGCAGTTTTAAGTCTACTTATATTGGTGACACTCCGGTGGTTGTTACCCGTGGTCAAGATAATGAAATTTACGCTTGGGTGAACCGCTGTGCTCACCGAGGTGCGGAAATTTGCCGAGAGCGCCATGGCAAATCAGAAGATGGTGCTTACACATGTGTCTACCATCAGTGGGCATTTGATGCTAAAGGTGATTTGCGTGGAGTCCCTTTTCAACGTGGCCTTGGCGGCAAGGGAGGGATGCCAAAAGACTTTGCTAAGGATCAACACAGCTTACGTAAAGTTCGTGTTGTTAATCACCTGGGCGTTATTTTTGGCACCTTTAGTGATGAAACGCCTGATATTGAAACTTATATGGGCGAAGATGTAGCGTATCATTTCAAGCGCATCTTAAAAGGGCCTATTGAAGTGATCGGGCATACTCGTCAATACATAGCTGGTAATTGGAAGTTTTATTCAGAAAATACTAAAGACCCTTATCATGCGAGTCTGTTACATTTATTTCACCCAACGTTTGGTATTTATCGTGCTTCATTAGGTGGTGGTACTATCGTAAATAATGATGTGCACTCCGTGTTGTGGGTGGAAAATAGTAAAGAAGATGAAAGTAAGTTATCTGATGTTAAGAGTGATAACACAAGAACCTATCAAGAAGGTACTTACCAGTTAGCTGACCCGTCTTTGTTAGCCGGGGCGAAAGAATTTGATGATGACACCACGACCGTCATTTTTTCGCTTTTTCCATCGTTGGTGGTACACCAAATTCAAAACACACTAGCTTTCCGGCAGATTCTGCCAAAGAATGAAAATGAGTTTGAGCTAGTTTGGACGTTTTTTGGTTATGCCGATGATACCGAAGAAATGCGTAACTTCCGCTTAAAACAATTGAATCTTGTCGGGCCTGCTGGGCTTATATCAATGGAAGATGGGGAATCAACAGAGTTGTGTCAAAAAGCTATTGTGCGAGATGGAAACTATACTAATGTACTTGAAATGGGTGGCGTTGGAACGGGTACAGATGATCACTTTGTGACAGAGGGAGCGATACGATCTTTGTGGAAAGGGTATAGGAAAATGATGGATGTATAGGCGTTAAACAGTAAGTCGATACCTGTAAAGCCTTGCTATAGATAGCAAGGCTTTTTTATAGCATTAAAGAGGTCTATTTTCTGACAGTAAAAAGTGTCCGCGCGCTTGCGCAATAGGCTTATTGATATCTTCTTGCCAAGCAATAATATTACATAAAGCAACACGACTTCCTAAGCGAACAATATCGCACTTTGAGTAGGTGGTAGTGGTTTGCCCAGGGCGTAAATAATCTATAGAGACATCAATAATTTTAGGGATGTTAACGAGTTCTATTTCCCAGATTAAATGTAACAGGGCGGAATTTTCCATAAACCCAGCAATAACGCCGCCATGCAAAGCAGGGACCGCAGGGTTGCCAATATTGCTTTCCATAAAGCGCAAGCTGGATACGATGCTTTCGCCAACCATGCTGGTTTCTACACCGATTGTTTTGGCATACGGAATAAGTTCTACAATGGCCTCATAATCATGACGCAGTTTGATGTCATTTATTTTTTCTACTAAGGACATTTTATTGTACTGGGAATTGTTTGTTAGAACGCATAAAGCTACCGACGGCGGTTGCAATAGGGCTATTTATATCATCGGTATAGGCGCTGGCGCGAACAAAAGCAATGGTGTGAGTTAAATGGTAGCAATCGGCATATACGTTTATATCGGCACCGGAGGCAGCGGGGCGAATATGGTCTATTCTTAGATCCAGTGTTGCCATAGCACGTAAATTGTTTTGTGCCTGTAAAATAGCAGCGCCACAGGCTGTATCAATAGCAGTGGAAACAGCGCCACTATGGATGTAGTTGTTAACACAATCGCCAATAATCTGTTTGCTAAAAGGAAGCTTTAATGTGGTGGATGTTTCACCATGGCTCACCAAGGTAATGTTTAATTTTTTAGCGTGAGGGGTTTGGTTAATTGTTTTTAAATAAGATTGGATGCTCATGCTAGGGTTTTGCTTCTGGTTCGATGCCGATGAATTTAAGTATTTTTTCCATAATACCGACTTCCTTTTTTTCTCGTTTGGGGACATCAATCACCTTGGTATCGATGGTCATCGGCTTAAACTCATTGCTAGGTTTGAAATTACCTTTTAGGCTAGCAAGACTGCCTTCATTAAAAATAACGGTAATCCGTTCTCTTTTATGTGGTTTGCCTGCCTTTCTTATATCGTAGAAATAGTCCCAACGCTCCTGATGGAATGGATCCACCAATAAAGGGGTGCCCAAGATGAATTTTACCTGCCGCTTATCCATGCCCGGACGGAGTTGGTCAATCATTTTTTGAGTAACCACATTTCCTTGATGGACATCAATTTTATAAACACCGGGTAGGGTGTCAGCAACGTCAAGCATCTTGTCGTTTAGGGTTTCTGTCGTTGAACAAGCCACCAAGGTTGAGCTTGAAATGAATATCATTATTAGAATGAGACGCTTTCGCATTTAAGATCTTCTGTGTATGATTGCAATGGTGAGATGATACATCATCTCACTTTTATATCCACCCCAAATTAGAGGTCGAAATGGAGTCAAAAGATATAAGGGCTGCTGGTTTAAAGGTTACTTTACCTCGGTTAAAAATTCTTGATATGTTGGAAAGTACTGAGAATAAACATCTGTCAGCTGAGGACATGTATAGGGCTCTTTTAGACGATGGTGAAGAAATTGGGTTGGCTACGGTGTATCGTGTGTTAACGCAATTTGAAACGGCGGGTTTAGTCAATCGTCATCATTTTGAGGGTGGTAACTCAGTTTTTGAATTATGCCAAGATGAGCACCATGACCATATTTTATGTGTGAAATGTGGCCGGGTTGATGAGTTCTACGACGAGATGATTGAGCAGCGTCAAAAAGTGATCGCTAAAGAAAAAGGCTACAAAATAACAGACCATAGTTTATATATCTATGGGGTCTGCCCATCATGCGCTAAATAGCCTTTTCCACCATTTCTTTTGCGTGGGCGATGGTTTTATCTGATAAATCAATACCACCTAACATACGGGCTACTTCATTAATTCTCTGTGTTTGATTTAAGCTATCAATTTTCGTTGTGGTTTGTTGTTGGCTTTTTTGCTTGCTGACTAATAAATGCTGATGCCCTTGAGAGGCGACTTGTGGTAGGTGGGTGACACATAGGACCTGACGGTCGCAAGCTAACTCGCGTAGGCGTATTCCAACTGTTTCAGCAACACCACCACCAATACCTGCATCAACCTCATCAAACACCAAGGTAGGTGTCGTATTGCGGCGGCTAGTGACCACTTGTATGGCTAGGCTAATACGAGAAAGCTCGCCCCCTGATGCCACTTTTCCAATCGGCGAATCTGGCATCCCCGGGTTTGTTGATATAAGGAAGACGACATCATCTAGACCATTTTTTTGTGGAGGCTGCTTCGCCAAATGGTTAACGCTTATGTTTAGTTTTCCATCCGGAAGTCCAAGTGTTTTTAAAGTGTTGGTAATGTTACGGCTTAACTTTAAAGCATGTTGCTTGCGCTCATTATGGAGAAGCTCGGCCTGCTTGCGGTAAAGTGTTTCTGCCTCAGCGATGTCTAGTTGAAGCGCGCTTAATTTCTCGTTACGGTTTTCAAGCAAGTCAAGTCGTGCAGTGAGCTGATTATATTTGTCGGAAAGTTGCGAGGGCTCAACATGCAGTTTTCGAGCTAATTCATGAATGCTGCTTAATTGCTGGTCGAGCAAGCTGAGTTTTTCTGGGTCATCTTCTTGTTGATCAATTTGATGCCTCAAATCACGACTGGCTTCTTGAATTTGAATGCTGGCTTCTTTGATTTGTTCGCCCACGCTTGTAAATTCAGGCGCTAAGTCAGCCAGTAACTCTAATTCATGCGAGACATTATTAATTTGACTATATATAGAAGCGTTTTCGTTTTCATACAATATGTCTATTTGGTGTGCTGAGGTCTCAATGATTTTACGCATATTGGATGCTAACGCGTGTTCTTGCACCAACTCATCGTAGTCAATATGGATAATATTTGCTTGCTCTAATTCATTGATTTGATATTTAAGTAGTTGTTTTTCACTCTCATTGTCTTCATTGCCATCGGTTAGGTGGTGAAGCTCTTCGGTTAATCGTTTCCAATGTGAGTACTGTTTGCGACATTCAAGAAGCAAGGCCTGAGAGGGTAAGGATGAATCGACTAATTCACATTGCTTGCCGGGGTGTAATAAATCTAGGTGTGCATGCTGGCCGTGGATGTTAATAAGGTGTTTAGAAAGTTGTTGTAGGGCTTTTAAATTAACGACTTGACCGTTGATATAAGCTTTTGAACGGCCGTCAGCATTGATGGTTCTTCGAATGAAGCAATCTCCTTGATCATCAAGGTCGTTGTCTATAAGCCATTGCTGGGAGGCCGGTAGATCGGTAATGTCAAACTCTAAGCTAAGATCCGCCTTATTAGCCCCAGGTCTCAATAACGAAGCATCTGCTCGTTCGCCTAGGCACAGTTTCATTGCTGTCAGTAAAATGGATTTACCCGCACCTGTTTCACCGGTTAGCACGGTCATCCCTTGCTCAAGCTCGAGGTTTAATTGATCAACAACAGCTAAGCCTTTTATGTCGATGGATTTAAGCATACCTAAATTTTATGTTTGAGGAGCTTTGCTCCAGTCAAGTTTTACGCGCAGAATGTTGAAAAAGTCATGATTCGTTGGGTGTAACAAATGAATTTTATTTTCATGGCGACTGATGTTTATAAGGTCATCTTCAAGGATACTTGGAAGAATGACGTTATCGCATGTTAGTTGCGCCTCGTGCTTATCTCGTTGGCTAAAGCGAATACCAATTTCGCTTTTTCCATCTACCACCAGTGGGCGGTTGCTCAAGGTGTGTGGGTTAATAGGAACCAGCACAATGGCATCCAGCGAGGGGTGCATTAGCGGCCCACCACCGGATAGTGCATAAGCTGTTGAGCCAGTTGGGGTGGCTATGATTAATCCATCAGAGCGCTGAGCATTCACAAAACGTTGATTAACATAGGTTTCAATGTCGATTAAACCAGGGGATTTTAATCGGTGAATGGCGACTTCATTGAACGCTGACTGTTCGTGAATAAGCGTATTGTTACGGATGATTTGAGTGTTGAGGATAATACGTTCTTCCTCATGGTAATGGCCTTCGAGGATTTGCCTTATTTGAACATTCATCTCTTCTGGTGATATATCAACCAAAAAACCAATGCGACCTAAGTTTATACCGACGAGAGGAACCTTTTTGTCAACCAAGGCGCGAGCAGCTGATAAGAGTGTCCCGTCACCGCCAATAGACATGATGAGATCACATTGGTCGGCTAATTCACTGATGCTCATGATGTGCTCAGAGGGCAATGAGATATGGTGAGCCGTTTCTTCATCAACAACGATGTTAATATTGGCGTCAATTAACAGCGTATATAATGCTTGAACTGTTGCAGATATATCCGTGGCATTAGGCTTGGAAATCAGCCCAATTCGTTTAAATTTTGTATTCATTTTACTCCTCAGTTGAAGGTAAAAGTTTACACGAAATGTAGCGATTTACACCAGAATCTAAATCTAAATGACGGCTTATTTACTGAGTGTCGGCATTTTAAGGATCAATTTGAATTTTACGCGTGCTAAGCGTGTGTTAGATATCTAATTTTAATTGCTGGAGATCATTTCTATAGCTTTATTGATAAGGTATGCGTTGCTGAATGCCACTCGACTGTTTGGTTTATCATACATAGTGCCGAAGGGTGGAGTAATCGGTGAACTTTATGGCAAATTGAGCTTATTGTTTGGTTTTGCTGTAAAAGTTTTGGCTGGAACCTTGAAATTTAGAAAACTATCACCATTTAACTAAAACAGTTTATGCGCTTGCCTTAATGGTAAGTCGCTATCAATCAAATTTAAGTGTAAAAAAGAGGAAAGGCTATGGGGTCTGAAGAACAGACAGATCAAGAGAATATTGAACAACCAGCGGTTGAAACGGAAGAAAGTATTGTTGGTGAAATAGTAGAGGATGCATTGAAAGATGAGGCGGAAGGGGAAACTGCTGCCTCAGAAGAGGTTGATTTGCAGGCGGCGCTAGATGCGGCGACCACTCGTGCTGATGAAAACTGGGAAAAATTGTTGCTGGCAAAGGCAGAGGTGGAAAATATTCGCCGTCGAACACAAAAAGATATTGAAAAGGCGCACCGTTTTTCTGTTGAGAAGTTTGCTAAAGAGATGTTGCCAGTAGTCGATAGTTTAGAGATGGGGCTGGCATCAGTGGATGCAGCAGAAGGTGATGTTGTAGCCATAAAAGAAGGGATGGAGTTGACACATAAGCAGTTGCTAGCTTCGCTTGAAAAGTCCGGCGTTAAGCAAATTAACCCAGAAGGTGAAAGTTTTAACCCGGACTTACATCAGGCTATCTCTATGGTTCCAAGCCCTGATCATGAGCCTAATACGGTGATACAAGTCTTTCAAAAAGGTTATACGCTCAATGAGCGTTTATTACGTCCTGCAATGGTTATTGTGTCGCAACCTCAAGCACCTACAGAGACAAAGAAAATTGATGAGCAGGCTTGAAAATTAAATTTCACGCCCTTATATCGTAACTAACAGAATAGAATAAATTAAATTTCGGAGATATTTAAATGGCTAAAATTATTGGTATTGATTTAGGAACAACGAACTCGTGTGTTGCCGTATTAGATGGCGACAGCGCGAAAGTACTTGAAAATAGTGAAGGTGCAAGAACAACGCCTTCAATTGTAGCGTTTACAGCAGAAAGTGATGTGCTTGTAGGGCAGTCTGCAAAACGTCAAGCGGTAACAAACCCATCAAACACGGTATTTGCTACCAAGCGCTTAATTGGTCGTAAATTTACAGATGATGTTGTGCAAAAAGACGTCAGCATGGTGCCTTATAAAATTCTAGCTGCCGATAATGGCGATGCTTGGATTGAAGCGCAGGGTAAAAAAATGGCGCCGCCTGAAATAGCTGCGCGTATTTTAATGAAGCTTAAAAAAGATGCTGAAGCATATTTGGGTGAAGAGGTAACAGAAGCCGTTATTACTGTGCCTGCTTACTTTAACGATTCGCAACGTCAAGCAACGAAAGATGCAGGCAAGATTGCCGGTTTAGACGTTAAACGTATTATTAACGAGCCAACAGCGGCTGCGTTAGCTTATGGCATGGATAAGAAAAGTGGTGATCGTACGGTTGCTGTTTATGACTTGGGTGGAGGTACCTTCGACGTTTCAATTATTGAAATTGCTGAAATTGATGGCGAGCACCAATTTGAAGTGTTATCAACCAATGGTGATACATTCTTAGGTGGTGAAGATTTCGATTTACGTATTATCGACTTCCTTGCAGATGAGTTTAAAAAAGAAAACAGCGTAGATTTACACAACGACCCATTAGCACTTCAACGTTTAAAAGAAGCCGCTGAAAAAGCAAAAATCGAGCTATCATCTAATCAACAAACAGATGTTAACTTGCCTTACATTACGGCAGATGCGTCAGGGCCTAAACATTTGAATGTTAAATTGACACGTGCAAAACTTGAGTCTCTTGTTAATGATCTAGTTCAACGTACGGTCGCACCTTGTGCAACAGCTGTTAAAGATGCTGGTTTATCAGCTTCTGAGATTGATGACGTGATTTTGGTTGGTGGTCAAACACGTATGCCAAAAGTTCAAGAAGTTGTTGCTGAATTCTTTGGTAAAGAGCCACGTAAAGATGTTAATCCAGATGAAGCCGTTGCCGTGGGCGCTGCAATTCAAGCAGGTGTTTTAGCTGGCGATGTTAAAGATGTGCTTTTATTAGATGTAACACCACTTTCATTGGGTATTGAGACAATGGGTGGTGTAATGACAAAGCTAATTGAGAAAAACACGACTATTCCTAGTAAGGCGAGTCAAACATTCTCAACAGCAGAAGATAACCAAACAGCGGTTACTATTCATGTTCTACAGGGTGAACGTGAAATGTCATCAGGCAATAAATCTTTAGGCCGTTTCGACCTTCAAGATATACCGCCTGCACGTCGTGGTACGCCGCAAATTGAAGTGTCTTTTGATATTGATGCAAACGGTATTCTAAATGTATCTGCTAAAGATAAGGCCACAGGTAAAGAACAATCTGTTGTTATTAAAGCATCAAGTGGTTTATCTGATGAGGAAGTCGAAGCAATGATTAACGATGCTGAAGCGCATGCTGAAGAAGATAGAAAATTGCATGAGCTTGTGACTGTTAGAAACCAAGCGGATGGCATGATTCACGCAACTGAACAATCCATTGAAGAAATGGGTGATAAGGTTGATGCCTCTGAAAAAGCAGATATTGAAGCGGCTATTGCGGATCTTCAAGAAGCTATTAAAGGTGACGACAAAGAAGCGATTGAGCAAAAAACTGAAGCCTTAACAACATTGTCTGCTAAGTTAGCTGAAAAAATGTACGCTGATGCAGGCGCTGAAGGGGCGGCTGAAGGCGCTTCTGCTGAAGCAAAGTCTGACTCTGATGCAAATGCTGATGATGTCGTTGATGCTGAATTTGAAGAAGTAAAAGAAGACGATAAAAAATAAGCCTTAAAACATTAGTTTTAAGTTACTTAACTATAGCCCGTGTTGGGCTACGACATGGCCGCCGATTTATCGGTGGCTTTGACGTATTAAAGGTTTGAGAGTCATGGAAAAAGCAGATTTTTACAAAACACTAGACGTTGCTCGAAATGCCAGTGAGCGCGAAATAAAAAAAGCATATCGACGTTTGGCGATGAAGTATCATCCGGATAGAAATACTGATAACCCAGATGCCGAGGCTAAATTTAAAGATATTCAAGAAGCATACGCTATTTTAAGTGATGAGCAAAAACGCGCCGCTTATGACCAATTCGGTCATGCGGGCGTGGATCCTTCTATGGGTGGCGGCAGAGGACACTCTGGTGGCGATTCATTTAGTGATGTATTTGGCGACGTTTTCGGCGATATATTTGGCGGTGGTGGAGGCGGTCATCGTAGCCAAGTGACTCGTGGTGCGGATTTACGCTATAACTTGGATTTGTCTTTAGAAGAGGCTGTTTTTGGGATGGAAACCAAAATAAAAATCCCTACTTCTGTTAGTTGTACGACTTGTAAGGGTACCGGTTCTAAAAGTGGTAAGTCAGGTGTTTGTTCATCATGTGCTGGTCATGGTCAAGTGCGTATGCAACAAGGGATGTTTTCTGTTCAACAAACTTGTCCAACGTGTCATGGGTCAGGATCGCAAATTACAGACCCTTGTGGTAAATGTCGGGGTACAGGGAAAACTAAAGAGCAAAAAACATTATCGGTAAAAATTCCTGCCGGTGTTGATACTGGCGATCGTATCCGCTTGGGTGGTGAAGGAGAAGCAGGAGATCATGGTGGGCCTGCTGGTGATTTATATGTTCAAGTTAATGTTCGTGAACATGCCATATTTACACGTGATGGTGCAAACTTGTATTGCGATATGCCCATTAGCTTTGCAACAGCAACACTTGGTGGCGAACTTGAGGTGCCTACCTTGTCTGGAAAAGTTAAATTAAAAGTTCCGCCCGAAACGCAAACAGGTAAGTTATTTAGGTTACGCGGTAAAGGTGTTAAGCCTGTAAGAGGAGGACCTGTCGGGGACTTAATGTGTCGCGTTAATGTTGAAACGCCAGTTAGTTTAACAGCTGAACAAAAGGCGTTGGTTGAACAGTTAGAAGCATCATTTAAAACGGGTGGCACTAAGCACAATCCACAAGAGCATTCGTGGTTAGGTGGTGTTAAAAGTTTTTTTGACAAAATGAAGTCTTAACAGGTTTAGAGTTTCTATAAAGTAAAATAAAGGCTGTAGTGATGTGTATAGCCTAGGTGATGTTGATAAGGGGAAAAGATGACAAAAATAGCGGTATCTGGCGCAAGTGGCCGAATGGGACTTAACTTAATTAAAGCGTGCCAACAAAATAAGTTGGCAACACTTGGTGTCGCTATTGAGCGTGAAGGCTCTCCTGCAATCGGTAAAGATGCAGGTGAAATGGCAGGGTTGAGCCAGCAGCAAGTTCACGTTGTTTCAGATTTTTCAAACCAAGCGCCTAACTTTGATGTTTTAGTTGACTTTACTCGGCCTGAGGCTTGTTTGGATAAGGTGTCTTTTTGTCAGTCACAGAAAAAAGCAATCGTAATTGGCACGACCGGATTTAGCGAGTCGGATAAAGCGCAGATAGTGTCAGCGTCAAAAAATATCCCAATTGTGTTTGCGCCTAATATGGGTATTGGTGTCAATGTAACGTTAAAACTTTTAGAGTTGGCGGCAAAAGCAATCGGCCAATCTGTTGATATTGAGGTGATTGAAGCACATCATAAGCATAAAGTGGATGCGCCATCCGGGACTGCTTTAAAAATGGGCGAAGTGGTTGCAAATGCAATGGGTAAGGCATTAGATGAGTGTGCAGTTTATGCGCGCGAAGGTATTACTGGTGAGCGTGAAGAGGGAACCATTGGTTTTTCTACCATCAGAGGTGGGAATATTGTAGGTGAGCACACTGTTATGTTTGCCGATGAAGGTGAGCGCATTGAAATCAGTCATAAAGCAACAAGTCGAATGACTTTTGCTACTGGTGCAATCAGGGCGGCTTGTTGGCTTGCCGATCAACCTCCTGGCTTATATGACATGCAAGACGTACTAGGTCTGAAAGATTAAATGCCGTCTTTTGTATTGATAGTTTTCTGTTAATATTTAAAGATAACGTAAGGGTTTATGTAAATACTGTTATAAGAATCAGTAATAAAGCAGGACATCAATACTGTTGGGAGCTGGTAATTAAAAGTATAAAGCCGGATGCCGACACATAGGAGAGAAAAGTAATGTCACAAGTTAAAACAGTTGAGCCGGCGCAGGCTTCATCGAATATTAAAAAGTACGTTCTGATTGGTGCTGGGCCAGCCTCTGTGAGGGCAGCAGAGACGCTGAGAAAAGCCGATGCAAATTGTTCAATCACGATGATTGGTCAAGAAAAAGAGTCACCATATTCCCGTATGGCGTTGCCATATTACTTAAGTGGAATGATACAAGATACGGGCACGCACCTTAGAAAAACAGCGGGCCATTTCGATGATTTGAATATTAACCATGTTATTGCAAGGGTTGAAAAGGTAGAGACTAAAAGCCATCAGGTTGTTATTGATAGTGGTGATGTCTTTGAGTATGACAAGTTGATGATTGCGACTGGTTCGCGTCCTGCAAATTGCCCTTTCCCGGGATCGGAAACAGATGGTGTGGTGAATTGTTGGACATTAGCGGATGGTCGACGAATACTTGATTCAATTAAACCAGGCTCTAAAGTAGCTTTATTAGGAGCAGGTTTTGTTGCCTCTATTATTATTGAGGCAATGCTAAAAAAAGGCGTTAATCTGACTGTTATGCTGGGGCGTACTGGCTTTATGGTTAGCCGGATGATGGATGAAACCGCAGGCAAAATGATTCAGTCTTGGTGTGAAGCAAAAGGGGTGGAGATGATCCTGCCCAGTAGTATTAAATCAATTGAGCCTGGCCCAGCTTTGAAGCGTGATGACGACAGCTTAACTGAATACGATTTGATTATTGTTGCAACAGGGGTTTATTCAAATATTGAGTTTTTAGAAGGCAGTGGTATTGAAACGGATAACGGTATTCTTGTCGATGCGGGGCTGCATACCAGTGTTGAAGATGTTTTTGCTGCTGGTGATGTTGCTCAGGGGCCAGACTTTTCAACAGGTGGAAATTCAGTGCACGCTATTCAGCCAACAGCCGTTGATCATGGGCGGATAGCTGCGGTTAATATGATGGGTGGTAACTCTACCTATAAAGGTAGTTTAAGCATGAATGTTCTTGATACATCTGGTTTAGTATCAACTTCATTTGGCAGTTGGGGCGGAGTAGAAGGTGGTGACAGTGCAGTTTTGCTAGATAAAGATAACTATAAATATATTCGTTTAAACTTTAAAGATGATTTGCTGGTGGGTGCTATCACAGTTGGTCGTACGGATTTTATTGGTGTTATGCGAGGATTGATTCAATCGGAAATACCTTTAGGGGAATGGAAAGAAAGGTTAAAAGAAGACCCCACGCTAATAATGAATGCGTATTTGTCGAAATCGCTGGATGTCGCAAAATAATTTGCTAAAAATATGCTCGTGTTGGAATGGACAATGAGGCACTTAATCCAGTAAAATTCGCGGTCATACATATTAACAATCAAAACGGGTGGTGCCAGTAAAGGTTCTTCCCGTTTTGTATATCTAAAGGTGGTGTAATTTGTCTGACAAAGCGATACTGGTTCTCGAAGACGGTAGTGTGTTTCACGGCCAATCAATTGGCGTTCAAGGCCTGACAACAGGCGAAGTTGTTTTTAATACGTCGATGACGGGTTACCAAGAAATTCTCACTGACCCATCCTATTCACATCAAATTGTAACGCTAACGTACCCGCATATTGGTAATGTCGGCGCAAATGCTGAAGATGAAGAGTCTGCCGCAGTTCATGTGCAGGGTTTGGTTATTAGGGATTTACCGTTACTGCATAGTAATTGGCGTTCAGAAGAGTCCTTATCTGCATATTTAGCTAGAAATAATATCGTTGCAATTGCTGATATTGATACGCGTAGGTTGACAAGAATTCTACGTGAAAAAGGCGCGCAACGAGGCTGTATCATAGCCGGAGAGGAAGTTGATGAGGCGTATGCCTTAGCATCAGCAAAAGAGGTGACGCCACTTAAAGGGCTTGATCTTGCGCAGCTGGTGTCCTGCAAAAAACCTTATGACTGGACAAGCCCAGTTTGGCAGTTAGGGCAAACAAGCAAGGCTGCAACGAAGAAAGCAAACTACAAGGTTGTCGCGTATGACTTTGGCGTTAAGCGAAATATTCTTAGGTTGTTGGTGGAGTCGGGCTGCGAAGTCTGTGTTGTACCAGCGAAAACGCCAGCTTCAGAGGTGTTAGCAATGTCACCAGATGGTGTGTTTTTATCAAATGGCCCCGGCGATCCAGAGCCATGTGATTATGCCATTGAGGCCATCAAAACTATTTTAAAAGAGAAAGTCCCCGTATTTGGTATCTGTTTAGGCTATCAATTGTTGGCGTTAGCCAGTGGTGCCTCAACAGTAAAAATGAAATTTGGTCACCATGGCGCTAACCATCCGGTACAGGACTTAGTAACGCAACGGGTTATGATCACTAGTCAAAACCATGGCTTTGCTGTGAATGCGGATTCTTTGCCAGCTAATTTAAAGGCAACGCATACTTCATTATTTGATAAGAGCCTACAAGGGATAGAGCGAACGGATTGCCCCGCATTTGGATTCCAAGGGCACCCAGAAGCGAGCCCTGGTCCGCAAGATATTGTGTACCTGTTTGACCGGTTTACGACAATGATGGACTCATATAAAGCTTAATTAAGCGAGCGGTCAATGAAAACGTTGACACCCTTTTGTGTACACCTGGCAATTAGCCATAAAAATTTATAAAGAGAATTATGCCAAAAAGAACCGACATAAAATCCGTTTTACTATTAGGTGCAGGCCCTATTGTTATTGGTCAGGCTTGTGAGTTTGATTATTCAGGAACGCAGGCTTGTAAGGCGCTAAGAGAAGAAGGTTATCGCGTGATTTTGGTTAATTCAAATCCAGCGACAATCATGACGGACCCCGAAACAGCCGATGCAATTTATATCGAGCCGGTTGATTGGCAGACGGTTGAAAAAATTATTGAAAAAGAAAAGCCAGATGTGCTGTTACCAACGATGGGTGGGCAGACGGCACTTAATTGTGCGCTAGATTTGGATAGGCATGGCGTGCTTGCAAAACATAATGTTGAAATGATTGGCGCGTCAAAAGAAGCAATAGATAAAGCAGAAGATAGGGATCTGTTTAAAAAAGCGATGACTAAAATCGGTTTGTCGACGCCACGTTCATTTGTTGCACATAATATGGAGCAAGCATTTGAAGCCTTGGAGGATATCGGTTTTCCAACAATTATTCGTCCATCTTTTACGATGGGTGGTAGTGGTGGCGGTATTTCATATAACCGAGAAGAGTTCGTAGAGATATGTGAGCGAGGTTTGGACTTATCACCCACTAATGAGTTGTTGATTGAAGAGTCCGTCTTAGGTTGGAAAGAATACGAGATGGAAGTGGTACGTGATCGTAAAGATAACTGTATTATTATTTGTTCCATTGAAAATTTTGACCCAATGGGAGTGCATACAGGGGATTCTATTACGGTTGCCCCCGCCCAGACATTAACCGATAAAGAATATCAAATTATGCGTAATGCTTCGATCGATGTATTGCGTGAAATTGGTGTGGATACAGGCGGGTCTAATGTTCAATTTGCCATCAATCCAGAAAATGGTGCGATGATTGTGATTGAAATGAACCCACGAGTTTCCCGTTCATCAGCGTTAGCCTCAAAAGCAACGGGTTTTCCTATTGCTAAAGTGGCTGCAAAATTGGCGATCGGTTACACCTTGGATGAACTAAGTAATGAAATAACAGGGGGCGCAACACCCGCATCATTTGAGCCGTCTATTGATTATGTTGTTACGAAAATTCCTCGCTTTACCTTTGAAAAATTTCCAATGGCAGATGACCGTCTTACTACGCAGATGAAATCTGTCGGTGAGGTAATGTCTGTAGGGCGAACATTTCAAGAGTCACTACAAAAAGCCTTACGTGGGCTTGAAACAGGTAAGAATGGATTAGACCCAATCGTTGATTTAAACGAAGAAGGGGTTGATGCTATTTTAAGGCGTGAAATACAACAACCAGGTGCTGATCGTATTTGGTATTTGGCAGATGCGTTTAGGAAAGGCTTTGGTTTAGAAAGTATTTTTGAGCAAACAAAAATTGATCGCTGGTTTTTGATTCAAATAGAAGATTTGTTAAATGAAGAAGCTGTTTTATCAAACAGTGAGCTTGCTTCAATTGATAATTTAACAATGTATCGATTGAAACGAAAAGGTTTCTCAGATGCGCGATTAGCTGCTTTACTGGGCGCTAAAGAAAGTGCCGTAAGGGCAGCCCGACACGAGATGAATATTCGCCCTGTTTATAAACGGATTGATTCTTGTGCAGGTGAGTTTTCGTCTTCTACAGCTTATATGTATTCTACTTATGAACAAGAGTGTGAGTCACAGCCAAGTGACCGTGAGAAGATTATGGTATTGGGTGGCGGCCCAAACCGCATAGGACAGGGAATCGAGTTTGATTATTGTTGTGTCCATGCAGCGTTGGCAATGCGTGAAGACGGGTATGAAACCATTATGGTTAACTGTAACCCTGAAACGGTATCAACTGATTTTGATACCTCAGACCGTTTGTACTTTGAATCGTTAACACTGGAAGATGTGCTTGAAGTCGTGCACCTTGAAAAGCCAAAGGGCGTGATTGTTCAATACGGAGGTCAAACACCGCTAAAACTAGCGGAAGATTTAGAAGCTGCAGGCGTCCCAATTATTGGAACATCACCGGAAGCTATTGATCTGGCAGAAGATCGTGAGCGTTTCCAACAATTAGTTGAAAAGCTAGGGCTTTTACAGCCACCTAATAGAACCGCGCGAAATCCAGAACAAGCCGTACTTCATGCAGAAGAAATTGGTTATCCGCTAGTTGTAAGGCCATCATATGTATTGGGTGGTCGTGCGATGGAAATCGTTTATAACGAAGCAGAACTTCGTACATATATGCGAGAAGCAGTTAGTGTTTCAAATGATTCACCGGTGTTATTGGACCGTTTCTTAGATGATGCTGTTGAAGTCGATGTAGATGCTATTTTCGATGGTAAGGAGTTGTTAATCGGCGGCATTATGGAACATATCGAGCAGGCGGGTGTTCACTCGGGCGATTCGGCCTGCTCATTACCTCCATTTGATTTGAGTCAGCAGGTGCAAGATAGAATGCGTGTACAGGCTAAAGACCTTGCTCGTGAATTAGGCGTTGTCGGTTTGATGAATATTCAATTCGCTATTAAAGGGGATGATATTTATATCTTAGAAGTAAACCCCCGTGCGTCACGCTCAGTTCCTTTTGTATCGAAAGTGACGGGGTACCCGTTAGCGAAAATTGCAGCTCGTTGTATGGCAGGGCAGTCATTAGCGGATCAGGGCACCACTCAAGAAATTATTCCTAAGTATTTCTCGGTTAAAGAGTCGGTTTTCCCATTTGTTAAATTTCCTAATGTAGATCCGTTATTAGGCCCTGAGATGAAATCAACAGGTGAAGTGATGGGTGTAGGGGATACATTTGGAGAGGCATTCGGTAAATCACAGCGTGCTGCTGGTATTGAATTATCAAATAAAGATAAAGTATTGTTTAGCGTTAGAGATGCTGACAAAGATAAAATGATTAATTTAGCCAAAGTATTGGTTTCACGCGGGAAGCAAATACTGGCTACAAAAGGGACGGCAGATGCCTTAAAGGCAGCTGGGGTTGAATGTGAGCTAGTCAACAAGGTTAACGAAGGCCGTCCTCATATTGTAGATGTGGTTAAAAATGAACCTATTCAGCTAATCGTTAATACCACAGAAGGTAAACAAGCGATTCTTGATTCATTTTCAATCCGTCGTGAATCGTTACAAAATAAGGTGACATATTGCACTACTATGGCGGGTGCTAAAGCGACAATTGATGCATTGGCAGATATTACTGTGAAAGAAGTCAGAGAGCTTCACGCATTGCAAGCACGTCATTAAGTTGTAAAAATTAAGGATTATTTATGAGTAAGGTACCATTAACTAAAAAAGGCGCAGAAAGCCTTAAAAAAGAATTGGACGAGCTAAAAAATGTAAAGCGTCCTAAAGTGACCGAAGCGATTGCTGATGCTCGCGCGCACGGTGATTTAAAAGAAAATGCTGAATATCATGCGGCCAGAGAAGAGCAAGGCTTAATAGAAGCACGGGTTCGTGAAATTGAAAGCAAATTAGGTAATGCACAAATTATAGACGTTTCTACCATGGACGCTAACGGCAAAGTTATTTTTGGTTGTACCGTTGAGCTTGAAAATATCGAGACAGAAGAGTTAGTTGTCTATACGATTGTTGGCGAAGATGAAGCAGATATAAAGAAAAACTTAATTTCCTATGCATCCCCTTTTGCAAAAGCATTGATAGGAAAGGAAGAGGGGGATGTTGCTGAGGTAAGAGCGCCTGGTGGAGTCACAGAGTTTGAAATTTTGGATGTTCGTTACGAATAAGCTTTTTTATCTTGGTTTTCTCTGTAAAAAACAGCCATAAAACCAATGCTTTGAATGAGTTCTGAGGCGGTTTTATCAGCAATCTCTTGAATGATCGCTTTTTTGTCGTCTCGATCGTTAGCAGACACTTTTACCTTAATCAGCTCGTGGTGCGTGATCGCAGACTCAATCTCGTCTAATACATTACTGGTTAGGCCAGACTGACCTAGACGAACAACAGGCTTTAAAGAGTGTGCGTGTGCCTTTAGTTTCTTTTTTTGCTGATTTGATAATGCCATAGTGTTTCATTAAATTCTGTTAAGTTAGGTCGCGCATTCTACACTTAAAAGATACAAGAAGGTGCGTCTGTTTTGTAGATGTACCTATGTTAACAGTGGGTAAACAAATAATAATGCAAAGGTATGACCAAGCATAAAAACAAACAAAAGTGGCTGGATGAGCATTTTAACGATGAGTATGTAAAAAAAGCTCAACAAATGGGGCTTCGTTCGCGCGCCGTATTTAAATTAGAAGAAATTGACAAAAAAGACCGGTTATTGAGGCCTGGACAAATTGTGGTGGACTTAGGTGCCGCGCCGGGTGGCTGGTCAGAATATGCCATAAAAAAAATCACAGGCGATGGGCGAGTCATCGCGTTAGATTTATTAGATATTGATCCTATTGATGGTGTTGACTTTATTAAAGGTGACTTTAGTGACGACGAGGTTTTTGAGCGCTTACAAAACTTAATCGGTCATCAAGCAGTCGATATAGTGATGTCTGATATCGCGCCTAATATGAGTGGTAGTAAGGCGATTGATCAACCAAAATCCATGTATTTAGCAGAATTGGCATTAGATTTTGCAAAAAACAGTTTAAATAGCCGGGGCTCGTTTTTGATAAAGCTGTTTCAAGGTGAAGGGTTTGACCAGTATCTTCAAGAGGCTAAAAAAGTTTTCTCGACAGTACTGATTCGAAAACCCAAAGCTTCACGCGCACGTAGTCGAGAGGTTTACCTTTTGGCAAAGGGCTTGAAATTGTAGTAATCTAACCCCATAAATTACTGAATGAATTTTAAAAATAACAGTTTAATTGAGCACTGTCATAAACATCACGAGGGAGTAACACTTTGAACGAAATGGTTAAGAACATTATTATGTGGGTGGTAATCGCCGTCGTGCTGATGTCCGTATTCAATAATTTTGGTGGATCAAAACAATCATCAACTAGTAATTTAAGTTATTCGCAGTTTATCAGTGCTGTTAATGCAGGCCAGGTTAGTAAAGTGTCCATAGATGGGCCTAATATTAGTGGTCAAACTACGTTAGGTGAGCGTTTTACAACACGTAGTCCTGGTGATATTCACCTTGTTGATGACTTACTAAAAAATGGTGTTGAAATTATTGCCAAACCACCTGAAGAGCAATCGGTGCTTATGTCAATTTTAATATCATGGTTCCCGATGCTCTTGTTGATTGGTGTGTGGATATTCTTTATGCGCCAAATGCAAGGTGGCGGAGGCGGTGCCGGTGGTCGTGGAGCAATGTCCTTTGGTAAAAGCAAAGCGAAACTATTAAGTGAAGATGAAATAAAAGTAACGTTTGCTGATGTGGCGGGTGTTCAAGAAGCAAAAGAAGAGGTTGGAGAGGTTGTTGATTTTTTAACAGACCCTAGTAAGTTTCGAAAATTAGGTGGTTTAATCCCACGCGGAATTTTAATGTCGGGTTCGCCTGGTACAGGTAAAACCTTGTTAGCGAAGGCGATTGCTGGTGAAGCTAAAGTGCCTTTTTTCAGCATATCGGGTTCTGATTTTGTTGAAATGTTTGTTGGTGTAGGGGCTTCACGTGTTCGAGACATGTTTGAACAAGCCAAGAAAAACGCACCGTGTATTATTTTTATCGATGAGATTGATGCGGTTGGCCGTGCCCGTGGTATTGGTATTGGTGGTGGTAATGATGAGCGTGAGCAAACCTTGAACCAATTATTGGTTGAGATGGACGGGTTTTCTGGTAATGAAGGGGTGATTGTTATTGCCGCGACTAACCGTCCTGATGTTTTAGACCCGGCCTTATTACGCCCAGGTCGTTTTGATCGACAAGTGGTTGTTCCTTTACCAGATATTAGAGGGCGCGAGCAAATCTTAAAAGTGCACCTTAAAAAGGTGCCTCTCGGTGACAGTGTTAACCCTAATGTGATTGCACGAGGCACACCGGGCTTTTCAGGTGCAGATTTGGCTAACTTGGTAAACGAAGCGGCATTATTTGCGGCTAGAGCTGATAAGAAGTTAGTTGATATGAACGACATGGAGAACGCTAAAGATAAGGTGTTAATGGGCGCAGAACGTCGTTCTATGGTGATGAGTGAAGACGAAAAAAGGTGCACGGCATATCACGAATCAGGTCATGCAATTGTTGGTCGCTTAGTGCCTGAGCACGATCCTGTCTATAAGGTGACCATCATTCCACGTGGGCGAGCGTTAGGTGTCACAATGTTCTTACCTGAGCAAGATCAAATTAGTATCAGTAAACAGAAGTTAGAAAGTCAATTATCAAGCTTATATGGTGGTCGCTTAGCAGAGGAAATTATCTTTGGTGAAGAAGCGGTAACAACTGGTGCATCAAACGATATTGAAAGAGCGTCCGCTATTGCTAGAAATATGGTAACTCAATGGGGTTTTTCAGAAAAACTTGGCGCATTAAATTACGGAGAAGATGAAAATGCAATGGGGCATTCTGGTGGTCAAACTAAGATGATTTCGGATGAAACAGCCGAGCTTATTAATAAAGAAGTTCGAGTGTTTATTGATAGAAACTACGAGCGTGCTAAGAGCTTATTGACTGAAAATATTGATATTTTACACTCTATGTCAGAAGCGTTAATGAAGTATGAAACACTTGATAGCGATCAATTAGACCAATTAATGGCTCGTCAGCCAGTGAGTGAACCTAAAGATTGGGAAAATGATGATCAATCTGGTTCAGGGAAAGCGACGATAGAAGATAAAGACGCTACAGATAAGGAGTCAAAGCCGACTATTGGAGGCCCTGCTGAACAACCTTAATGCTGTGAAGAGTCGTCTTGACCAAATATTTGATCTAAAGAGCCCCCAAATTATGGGGGTTCTTAATATTACGCCGGATTCTTTTTCTGACGGAGGTTCTTTTACACAGATAGAATCAGCGGTGCAACATGCCTTGAAGATGGCTGAGCAAGGCGCCACAATTATTGATATTGGCGGTGAATCTACACGGCCTAATGCATTACCTGTTTCTACACACGAGGAAATCCTAAGGGTGGTTCCTGTTATTGAAGGGATTCGACTTAAATCGGATATTGCCATTTCAATTGATACCAGCAAAGCTGATGTTATGAAGGCTGCCATAGAGGCCGGAGCGGACTTTATCAATGATGTGTATGCCTTACAGAGACCGGGTTCACTGGATATGGCGGCTTCTTTAGGAGTGCCTGTCTGTTTAATGCATATGCAAGCAGACCCTACCACGATGCAAGATCAACCATATTACCTTAATGTGGTTGAAGAGCTGAATGATTTTTTTGCTCAGCGTATAGCGGCCTGTGAGCAAGTCGGTATTGCTAAAGGGAAGATTATATTAGACCCAGGGTTTGGCTTTGGTAAAACCTTACAACATAACCTGACATTATTGGCGAAACTAAAAGAGTTTGAGAGCCATGGCTGCCCAATATTGGCTGGCCTATCAAGAAAATCAATGTTTGGTCAGTTATTAGATAAAAAAGTCGATGAGAGATTAATTGGCAGTGTTAGTGCCGCGTTGTTAGCAGTGGCTAATGGTGCGTCTATTGTTCGTGTGCATGATGTTGCTGAAACAGCTGATGCGTTAAAAGTCTATATGGCTGTTCAGGCTGCCAAATGAGGAAACTATGACAAGAAAATATTTTGGTACCGATGGTATTAGAGGCTTAGTTGGGGAAGGGGTCATTACTCCCGAATTTATTTTAAAGCTGGGTTGGGCGACCGGGAGAGTGTTCGAGCAACAAGGGCATTGTAAAATTGTAATTGGCAAAGATACTCGTATTTCCGGTTATATGTTTGAATCAGCATTAGAGGCTGGTTTAGTTGCAGCAGGCGCAAATGTTCAGTTATTAGGCCCTATGCCAACCCCAGGAATTGCATATTTAACGAGAACGCTCCGTGCCAATGCAGGAATAGTCATTAGTGCTTCACATAACCCTCATTATGATAATGGTATAAAGTTTTTTTCTAGTGAAGGTGAAAAGCTTGCCGATGAGATAGAGCAAGCGATAGAACAAAAAATGGACGAGCCACTCATCGTTGTGGAATCGTCTCGGTTAGGTAAAGCTAACCGTATTAATGATGCGGCGGGTCGATACATAGAGTTTTGTAAAAGCACGATTTCTTCAATGATCGACTTATCTTCTTTAAAAATGGTTGTCGATTGCGCACACGGCTCTACCTATCATATTGCTCCTTATGTGTTTAGTGAATTAGGTGCGGAGGTGATTAAAATAGGTGCTGAGCCAAACGGCATTAATATTAATGATGGTTGTGGAGCAACTAACCCTCAGGCGTTAACCGAGGCGGTTTTATCCAATAATGCTGACTTTGGTGTGGCATTAGATGGCGATGGCGATCGATTAATCATGGTTGACCACTTAGGCGAAGTGTTGGATGGTGATGATATTTTGTATATTTTAGCCAAAGGTCGTCAATCAAATGGTTATTCAGGTTCATCTGTTGTAGGAACATTGATGACTAATCTAGGCGTTGAGCATGCACTCAATAGATTAGGTATTGACTTATTACGCTCAGCAGTAGGAGATCGGCATGTTATTCAGTTGATGAACGAATCAGAGTCAATCTTGGGTGGTGAAGGGTCTGGGCATATAATTTGTGCTGATAGAACGACAACAGGTGATGGAATTATTTCAGCTCTACAAGTGATTGAGATTATGATGCGCGAGAGCACCTCTTTGAATGAACTAAAAAGTGATATTCAAAAGTATCCTCAATGTATGATTAATGTGAAGCTAAGTGGTGCTAAAAAGTTTGCGATGACGGATGATATTAATAAAGCCGTTGCTTCTATCGAGAAGGTTTTAAAAGGCGCAGGAAGAGTATTGTTAAGGCCTTCTGGCACAGAACCATTAGTTAGGGTAATGGTTGAAGGCGAAGATGTGAAGTTAGTGGAAAAACTGGCGATGGACCTTAGTAAAACAGTTGAAAGCCTACTTGACGCTTAAGGGGTGAATTGGGCATGAGTGCTCGCTTAATTAAGATTGATTTATTGCTGAATAGCCGCTAACCTTGCTCGTTTTTTAAGGTAAGAAGTTTGATGCGTCGATCACTGGTTATTGGAAACTGGAAGATGAATGGTTCACTTGACTCAACAAGTGAAATTTTACGTGCAATTGAAACGACAATTGATGATAAAATAACGTGTGATATAGGAGTCTGCGTGCCTTTCGTCTATATAACGGCTGCACAAGAAATAACTAAACCGACAGTTATAACCATAGGTGCTCAAACTGTTTCAGAGTATCAGTCTGGGGCATATACCGGTGAAGTGTCGGCGCATATGTTGGAAGATGTTGGCTGTAGCTGGGTACTAATAGGTCACTCAGAAAGGCGAACACTATTTAATGAAGCAAATGCGCAGCTGGTTAAGAAAGTGCTGGCAGCCCAAATGACTGGCGTTACTCCTGTTTATTGTGTTGGTGAAACACAGGAAGAATACAAGTCTGGTGCTACATTTGATGTAATTAAAGATCAGGTTGAGGCGTTATTAAATAATAGCGCTGTAGATTTGACGCAATTGGTTCTGGCTTATGAACCCGTTTGGGCCATTGGAACGGGGTTAACGGCCTCCCCTGACGAGGCTCAAAAGGTGCATGCTTTTATAAGAGCATTGGTTAGCGAGAGAGATATAAATGCAGCTAACATGCTTCGCATTTTATATGGCGGAAGTGTAAAACCAGATAATGCATTGTCATTGTTTGGACAAAAAGATATTGATGGTGGTTTGATAGGTGGCGCATCCTTGGATGCAAAAGCGTTTGTTTCAATTTGCCAAAAAGCGTAAAAATAAACTTGGTGGGTAAGTTCTGCCGTAATAAAACTCATACCGTTTAGGTATAGAAGGATAAGAGAATGAGTGTGTTTGGAATAGTTTTATCAGTGCATGTGGTTATTGCAGCATTGATGATAGGGTTGATTTTGATTCAGCATGGTAAAGGCGCTGATGCTGGCGCAGCATTTGGCAGTGGTGCATCCGGTACGGTATTTGGTGCTAAAGGTTCCGGCTCTTTTTTAAGTCGTTCGACAGCTATTTTGGCCGCATTGTTTTTTTCAACAAGTCTAGCGCTTGCTTATCTAGGAGGCAATAGAGCAGCACCTGAAGATATTATTGATGGCTTGACGGTTTCACAACCAGCAAAATCAACAGAAGCTACGCCTGCGGACTTAATCAACAACCTTGTGGAACCAACAGATGGGCTGGCTAAGCAAAATGGTATGAAGCCCGCTGATGACCTGCCCATTCCTGATTAACTGAATGGATTTGCCGAGGTGGTGGAATTGGTAGACACGCTATCTTGAGGGGGTAGTGTCCTATGGACGTGCGGGTTCAAATCCCGCTCTCGGCACCAATAATTATAAGCATTAAAATTCATTGATGAGTAATCAATTAACAATTGTTATCTTTCTGATTTTTTCGATTCTTATGGCTAATTTGCCATGGTTAAGCGATAAACTTTTTTGTATTAGACAAATCGCGCATAAATCAGGCTGGTTTCGCTGGTTTGAATGGCTATGTTGGTATGTGCTGACGTTCAGTGTTGGCTTTGCTTTGGAATACAAAATAATGGGAACAAATACTGCGCAGAACTGGGAGTTCTACGTGGTTACAATATGTTTATTTGTTGTCTTTGCTTTGCCGAGCTTTATCTATCATTACGATTTAAAAAAAATTCTTAAATCTCGAGAAAAAGAATAGCTTAATACCGCCTAGCTAATAAGGAATGATGGTTTTTAAGTAAAAAAAGTCGAATATCAGCTATAATTCATCTTTTTTATTAAGGAGATTGTTAGAAATGAAAGCACCTGTTCATGTAGCCGTTACCGGCGCCGCTGGTCAAATTTCGTACTCATTATTATTTCGTATAGCATCTGGCGACTTTTTAGGCCCAGATCAGCCAATTTGTTTACACCTATTAGAAATCACACCTGCTTTAGGTGCGCTTGAGGGTGCGGTTATGGAATTGAACGATTGTGCATTTCCTTTATTACAAAGTGTTTCAATGTCTGATGATGCTGAAGTTGCCTTTAAAGATATCGATTTTGCATTCTTAGTGGGTGCTCGTCCACGTGGTCCTGGTATGGAACGTAAAGACTTGTTGGAAGCAAATGCGGCCATCTTTTCGGTACAAGGTAAAGCCTTAAATAAAGTTGCTAAACGTGATGTTCGTGTATTAGTGGTGGGTAACCCTGCAAATACAAATGCATTGATTGCGATGAATAATGCACCAGACCTTGACCCACGTAACTTCACAGCAATGACACGTTTAGACCATAATCGTGCGATGAGCTTATTGGCCGAAAAAACGGGTAATCATAATACGGACGTTACTAAGATGACAATCTGGGGCAACCACTCAGCAACACAATACCCAGACCTTCACAATTGCTTAATCAACGGTGAAGATGCGTTATCTAAGGTCGATGCAAGCTGGTATGCCGATGACTTTATTCCTGCTGTTCAACAACGTGGCGCTGCCATTATTAAAGCACGTGGCTTGTCAAGCGCAGCGTCTGCTGCCAGTTCTGCATTAGACCATATGCGTACTTGGGTGCAAGGAACAGCAGACGGCGATTGGGTGAGTATGGGAATTCCAAGTGATGGAAGCTATGGTATTGAAGAAGGTTTAATTTACTCATTCCCTGTGACTGTTAAAGACGGTGACTATTCAATCGTTCAAGGTCTTGAAATTAATGATTTCAGTCGTGAAAGAATGATCGCAACGGAAAATGAGCTTAAAGAAGAACGTGATGGTGTAAAGCACCTGCTTTAATTGTTCTATGCGTTTAAAAAGGCCATGCATTTGCATGGCTTTTTTTTTGCGTGTTATAAGGGGGTAATTCTAAAAGAGAAAACATAATGATCGAGATGACAGCGTCAAAAATTAAGGATTCATCTTGTGTTTTTGCCGTCAACGAGAAGGGGCAGTCGATTGAAATTGAATTGGTTGAAGAACGTGCGCTAACCATCTATATCGATAAAAAAGAAATAGTAACCTTAATGACGATGGGGTCTTTTCCTGAATTGTTGGTGTTGGGTTACCTTAAAAATCAAACCTTCTTTGAGACTATCGGAGATATAAAGGTACTTCAAGTTGATTGGCAAACCAATGCTGCAGTGATTGTATCGAGTAAAAAGAACCCTAATATTGAGAAATTAAAAGCACGTCGAACAATTACTTCAGGGTGTGGACAAGGCACGATGTTTGGTAATGTTGTTGAGAGTTTAAAGGAGCAGGTGTTAGCCAAACGTAGTATTGAACAATCTGTATTGTATTATTTGCTTAATCATTTTGGGCAACGTAACCAAGTCTATAAAAAGGCGGGTGCTGTTCATGGTTGTGCGCTTTGTAAAGGTAAGGAGGTATTGTTCTTTGTTGAAGATGTGGGGCGTCATAATGCCGTTGATACAATTGCTGGCCATATGTGGTTGAAGGGTATTAAAGGTGATGACTGTGTTTTCTACACAACAGGGCGTTTAACCTCTGAAATGGTTATCAAGGTCGCGCAAATGGGTGTGCCTATATTATTGTCTCGTTCTGGGGCCACTAAGATGGGGTTTGAGCTTGCCTGTGAGTTTGGTGTAACATTAATTTCGCGAGCAAAAGGGCAACATTTTCAAGTTTTGAATGGGGCCGAGCAGATAGTGTTTGATGTAACAGCTTAAGTTTAGGCTGTATTTTCATTCGGCTTACGTAGCAACGCTTCGGCGTGCACTAAATCCTCATGACAATTAATGTTATAGAAAGGGTCAAGCAAGCTATCACTGAAGTCTGGGAGGGAGACTTTGTAGCGAGATGTCCATAAATCAATTTTACGTATATTCTCCTTGCTTAGTGCAGCTTCCAGGTCATCAAGTAGCCTAATTGGCCATAAGGCAATAACGGGGTGTGTGCGACCATTTGAAGTAGCGCAGGCAATATCGGCGGTGTTTTCAAGCATTGATTGACAAAGCCTGGAGACTAAATTTTGGGGTATAAAAGGCGTATCAACGGGCACAGAGGCAATCCATTGTACACCGGGTTGATGCTTTCTTACCCACTGCATGCAGGCTAAAAGCCCGGCTAAAGGTCCTAAGAACCCTTCTAATGAATCTTTAATAATAGGTAAGTCATAAGAAGACAGTTGCTGGCTCTCCTTGTTGCTACTAATAATAATTGAGTCGCATTGAGGAGACAATCGCTCTAATACGTGTTCAAAAAGAGGCTTATGAGCGAGTTGAATGAAGCCCTTGTCTTGGTTGTTCATCCTTCTCGAGAGACCACCTGATAGGATGACGCCGATAATTTTATTTGAGTTGCTGGGCATTAAATTGGCTCTACTTTGACAGCTGAGAACTTGTATTCAGGTATTTTTCCAAAGGGATCAAGATCATGACTGGTTAATAAATTAGCCGCTGCTTCGACGTAAGCAAAGGGGATGAATATGAGGCCAGTTTGTACTTTATGGTCAACACGAACCTTGATGTTAATAGATCCTCGGCGGCTTGAAACGCAAACCATGTCGCCTGCTTGTACCTTAAGCGCTGAACAATCGGTGGGGCTCATTTCAACAAAAGCTTCTGGTTCGAGTGTGTTGAGTACTTCACTGCGTCGAGTTATTGCGCCAGTGTGCCAATGTTCTAGTAGTCTGCCTGTTGTCAGAATAAAGTCGTATTCGGTGTCTAATTTGTCATTAGCCGGCAAAAAGCTTGCAGGGATAAATTTTCCGCGTCCGTCTTCAGTGGGGAAACCATCGGCAAAAACGATATCGTGACCAGCTTCCTTAGGGGACGGGCAAGGGTAGGTGACGGAATGCTCTTGCTCAAGACGTTCCCAGCTGATGTTAGCTAATGAGGGCATGGCTAACAGCATTTCTTGATAGATATCTTTTGGTGTTGAATAGGGCCACTCTAAACCTAAACGCTGAGCGATCTGATGTGTAATCCACCAGTCAGCTTTTGCATTGCCTGGTGGTTCAACAGCTTGTCGCCCCATTTGTACCTGTCTGTTTGAGTTTGTTACAGTACCATTTTTTTCCGGCCAGGCGGTAGCAGGTAAAACAACGTCTGCAAACATAGCTGTTTCGGTTAGAAAAATATCTTGTACAACAAGGTGCTCTAATTTAGCCAGTGCTGCACGGGCATGGTTTAAATTAGGGTCTGACATGGCGGGATTTTCCCCCATGATGTACATGGACTTAATGCTGTTGCGATGTATCGCATGCATAATTTCAACGACTGTTAAGCCTTCTTTGGGGTTCAAGGGTGTGTCCCATAGGGATTCAAAAAAGGTTTGTGTTTCACAGTCACTTATTGGCTTGTAGTCGGGGTAAAACATTGGGATTAAAGCAGCATCCGAGGCGCCTTGAACATTATTCTGGCCGCGTAGAGGGTGGAGGCCTGTGCCGGGGCGTCCTATATGACCACACATTAAGGCTAATGAAATAAGGCAACGCGCATTGTCTGTTCCGTGTGTATGCTGTGAGATACCCATACCCCAAAAAATAATGGCAGATTTGGCGGTTGCATATTTCCTTGCAACTGTTTTGATGGTGTCGGCAGTTACACCGCAAATACTCTGCATTTTTTCAGGCGCATAGTCTTTAAGGTGTGTAGCAAACAGCTTAAAACCAGAGGTGTGTTGATCAATATAATGTTGATTATAAAGTTTTTCATCAACAATCACGTGCATGATGGCGTTCAGTAAGGCAACATCTGTGCTCGGTGTAAACTGTAGCATATGCGTTGCTTGTTGTTTTAACGCTTGAGCCCTAGGATCCATCACAACCAATTCGGTACCGCGCTCGACAGCTTGTTTAAAAAAGGTTGCTGCAACGGGGTGGTTTTCACTTGGATTCGCGCCAATAACGATGATCAAATCGCTGTCTTCAACTGCCATAAATGGTGCGGTAACGGCCCCTGAACCAATTGTTTCCATGAGTGCGGCAACGGAGGAAGCATGACATAAACGTGTGCAGTGATCGACGTTATTAGTGCCAAAGCCGGCTCGAATTAGTTTTTGGAAAATATAAGCTTCTTCATTAGAGCACTTTGCAGAGCCAAAGCCAGCCAGAGAATCAGCACCATGCTGTTGTTTAGTGTCTGAAAAACCTTTCGCAGCAAGATTAAGTGCTTCTTCCCAAGAGGCTTTTCTAAAATGCGAATAGGGGTTAGCTGGGTCGATATTAACGCCTTTTTCGATACCCTCTTTTCTGATTAGCGGTTCGGTAAGTCGCTGCTCAGATGTAATGTAATCAAAACCAAAGCGGCCTTTTACGCATAAGCGGCCTTGGTTAGAGGGGCCATTAGCACCTTCGACAGAGCAGATTTTGTTATCGTTAACCTTTAAGCTAACTTGGCAACCTACACCGCAATAGGGGCAAACGGATTGTACTTGTTTGTCTGTCTTAGTGACTTTGGCTGAAGCAGGTGAGAGTGCATTAGTTGGGCAGGCTTGAACGCACTCACCACAAGCAACGCAGGTGGATTGCCCCATTGGGTCGTCAAAATCAAAAATTATTTTTTCATCATGACCTCGCTCAGCTAGACCAATCACACCATTAACTTGAATTTCTCGGCAGGCACGAACGCACAACGTACAATGAATACAGGCATCAAGCTTTACAGAGATGGCTGGGTGAGATAAGTCGGGGGTGTTAGTTACTTTTTTTGGAAATCGTGAAGGCCCAATCTCCATGGATTGCACCAAATTATCGAAAGTTGATCCCGCAATCGTCTGCTGATTTACATCGGTACTTAATAATTCGATGACAAGCCGACGAGCTGCTGTGGCGCGTTTACTCTGTGTGTGAACGACCATATCATCGCTGGGGTGTCTGCAACACGAAGCGGCGAGTGTGCGTTCGCCGTCAATTTCAACCATGCAGGCCCGGCAGTTGCCATCGGAGCGGTAACCGGGCTTATTGTTAAAACATAAATGCGGAATAGTGGTGCCGAGTCGTTTAGCGACTTGCCAAATTGATTCTTCAGGTTCAGCAGAAACCTTTTTTCCATCTATTAAAAATGAAACTAAATTGCTCATTTAGACCTCATCGCTGAAATATTTAATGCTCGATAAAATTGGGTTTGGAGCGGCTTGGCCTAGTCCGCAGATTGATGCGTCAGCCATTGTTGTACATAACTCTTTTAATAGTGGTTTATTCCACTGCTGTTCGGATAACAAGGAGCTGGCCTTTTCACAGCCAACTCTACAGGGGCTGCATTGACCGCAACTTTCATCATTAAAAAATGCAAGTAGGTTTTGACTCGTTGCCTTGATGCTATCCTTGTCTGATAAAACAATAATGGCATGCGAACCTATAAAGCAGCCGTACTCTGTTAAGCTGCCAAAATCTAACGGAATATTGTCTAAGGATGAAGGCAAGATACCACCAGAGGCACCGCCCGGTAGGTAAGCTTTAAATGAATGTCCCTTAAGCATACCGCCTGCTAAATGAATTAATTCGCGAATATTGCTGCCAGCGGGGGCAACAATGACACCGGGTTTGTTGATACGACCTGATACTGAAAATGTGCGCAAGCCACTGGCCCCATTTTTACCTTGTTGTGCAAAGTGCTCACCGCCATCAGTTAAAATTGTGGGAATCCAGTACAAGGTTTCAACGTTTTGTACTAAGGTCGGCCGACCAAATAAACCGTGATGAGCAACATAAGGCGGGCGTTGGCGGGGAATGCCACGTTTACCTTCAATTGATTCAATCATTGCAGATTCTTCGCCGCAAATGTAGGCGCCAGCGCCGCGCCTAATCTCGATATAATCTTCTTTAATGATCTTATGATTAACGAGGAGTTGAATTTCGTTGTGCAATAATTGATGGATAGCAGGGTATTCGTCGCGCAAATAAATAAAGATTTTATTAGCATCAATAATATATGCTGCGATGAGCAGGCCTTCTAAAAATTGATGTGGCGCGGTGGACAAGTAATGTCTGTCTTTAAATGTGCCGGGTTCGCCTTCATCGGCATTTACACAAAAATACTTAGGAGCGGGCTCGGCTTTTACAAGACGTAATTTACTGGCAGTAGGAAACCCCGCCCCACCTAAACCTTTTAAATTGCTTTTTTCAATTTCGTTAATAGCGTCAGTGACGCTGAGAGTTTGTTTGCTCAGCGATGCGAGTAATTGATACCCGTTTGCGTTTATGTATTGTTCATAACGTTGGTATGTAGGCACATTGGCCTGTGTCAGGTTGTTCTGTGCAGCGTACAGGAGCGAGCTGGAGGTTACCTGACCGAGATAATTTTTGCCGACAGCAGCAGCGGGTGCTTGGTTGCATAAACCCATGCATGGGGCGGATGTTATTCGAATGTTTTCTGGGTTTTGCTTGTTTAATTCTAGTATTAAATTATCAGCACCGGCCAGACAGCAGCTTAAGGACTGACAAACACGAATTGTGATAGGTGGTGGTGCAGCCTCATTTTCTTTGATGACATCAAAATGATGATAAAAAGTGGCAACTTCATAGACCGCCGCTTGAGGTAATTTTAGTATATCTGCCAAGGCCATTAAGTGCTGTTCGCTGATATAGGACCAAGTATCTTGTATAAGGTGTAAGTACTCGATAAGAAGGTCTTTTCGATGTGGTTTGTTAGCAAGTAATTGCTTTATCGCTTGTTGAGCGTTGGCATCGAGTTGACGTCCTTTCTCAGTAAATTTCCCTTTACGCTTTTTTTTATTACCAGGTCTGACGATATGGCTTGGATCATTGGGCATAAATAATGATGAGATCAGTGGTGACGTAGCTATCAAAGATACCACAAAAAAGGCCATGCAAGAGCATGGCCTTTGAGGTTAACGTTTATGATTGACGTTATTATTTTAGTTGCGGCCCAGCAGCTACGAGAGATTTTCCTTCTTCGTTATCTGTGTACTTTTCGAAATTAAGTTCAAATAAGTGAGCAAGCTCATGGGCGCGTTTTTCCCAATCAGCTTCATTTTCATAGGTGTTTCGTGGGTCAAGAATGTCCGTGTTAACGCCTGGTAACTCGGTTGGTATTTCTAAATTGAAGTAGGGAATATGTGTTGTTTCTGCTTCTTCAATTGAACCATCAAGGATTGCATTAATGATAGCGCGGGTATCTTTAATTGAAATTCGTTTTCCCGTGCCGTTCCATCCAGTATTAACCAGGTAGGCTTCGGCATTAACAGCCTCCATACGTTTCACTAATTCCTGTGCGTATTTGGTGGGGTGTAATGATAAAAATGCTGCACCGAAGGCCGCTGAGAATGTTGGTGTTGGCGCTGTAATGCCTCGTTCAGTACCGGCTAGCTTTGCAGTAAAGCCAGATAGGAAATAATATTTAGTTTGCGCGGCTGTTAATTTTGAGACCGGCGGTGTTACGCCAAACGCATCGGCGGTTAAAAAAATAACCTTTTTAGCATGGCCACCTTTTGAAACTGGCTTAACAATATTGTCAATATGATCAATTGGGTAAGAAACACGCGTGTTTTCGGTTTTAGAATTATCAGCAAATTGAATGACGTTATCTTCAGATAAAGTAACGTTTTCTAAAAGAGCATCGCGACGAATAGCACCATAAATTTCAGGTTCGTCTTCTTCGCTTAAATTGATAACTTTAGCATAGCAGCCACCTTCAAAATTAAACACGCCATCATCATCCCAGCCATGTTCATCATCACCAATCAATTGACGGTCTTTATCGGTGGATAGTGTTGTTTTGCCTGTTCCAGACAAACCGAAGAACACTGCAACATCGCCATCTTTACCAACATTGGCAGAGCAATGCATTGAGGCTATACCGCGCAGTGGAAGCAGGTAGTTCATCATGCTGAACATGCCCTTTTTCATTTCACCACCATACCAAGTGCCACCGATAAGCTGCATTTTTTCGGTTAGGTTGAAAGCAATGAAGTTTTCTGAGTTAAGGCCGTGCTCCTGCCAATCGGGGTTATTTGTTTTGGCACCATTTAAAACAACGAAGTCTGGTTCAAAATCAACCAATTCTTCTTCTGTTGGGCGAATAAACATATTTTTTACAAAATGTGCCTGCCAAGCGACTTCAACAATAAAGCGTACCGCCAAACGGGTATCTTTATTGGCACCACAGTAGGTGTCCACAACAAATAATCGCTGACCAGATAATTGTTTAGTGACAATATTTTTAAGGTGTCCCCAGTTTTCTTCTGATAAGGGTTTATTATCATTTTTGCCTTGGGTAGACCACCAAACGGTATCACGTGATACGTCATTCATCACGATGTATTTATCTTTTGGTGAGCGTCCAGTGAAAATACCGGTATCGACTGCAACAGCACCTAAGTTAGTTACAGTTCCCTTTTCATAGCCTGTTAGATCGTCTCGAGTTTCTTCTTCAAATAAAAGGTCGAAAGAAGGGTTGTAGATAACTTCGCTAGGGTTGGTTATCCCGTATTGGGTGAGGTCTATGGTGTTAGACATTGTTGGAGCTCCGGTATTATTAAGTTAATTTGTTGTTTTCGATTACTGCGTAGGCAGAATGATTGTGTATGGATTCAAAGTTTTCAGCTTCTAGGGTATAAGCTAAAATTCGCTGGTCATCGTTAAGTGCACTAGCAATATCCCTTACGACATCTTCTACGAATTTAGGGTTGTCGTAGGCGAGCTCTGTTACGTATTTTTCATCAGGCCTTTTTAATAGGCTGAAAAGTTCACTCGATGCCTGCTTTTCAACCAGCTGGATAATGTCTTCAGCGCAAATATTATCACCAATTTTTGCGGTAACGGTGATATGAGAACGCTGGTTATGCGCGCCATATTCAGAGATTTTCTTTGAACAAGGGCATAAGCTGGTAACGGGGATGACTACTGTAATTTTGATTTTGTGATCACTTTTTGACCAGTACCCGTCAAGCTTTATTTGATAGTCTAATAAGCTTTTAACGCCAGTAATAGGGGCAGACTTGTTAACAAAATATAGGAACTCTGTGGTTAGGTAACCTGTTTCCGCTTCAAGGGTGTGGGTCATTTTTTCTAATAATGCACTGAACCCTTTAATAGATAATTGCTGGCAATCTTCATTCAAAAGGGCCACAAAACGTGACATATGAGTGCCCTTTTGATGATGAGGTAAGTTGACAGACATGTTAAAGGTGCCAACAGTTGCTCGTTGGTGACCGTCCCTATCGACAAAAACAAATGGGTGGCGGATATCCTTTATGCCGACTTTATTAATGGGCATATTTCTAGAATCTGGGTGGTTTTGTACGTCTTCGATGGTCATATTTAGTAAGTAAGCTTTGTTATATCAGGTGTTTTTTTTATTTAAACTGCTTTTTATATAGTTTTTTATGCTTTGAGTGTCGAGACCTGCTTCTTGCAATAGTTCTTCTCTTGAACCGTGTTCAAGATTAAGGTCTGGCAAGCCAATGTTTAAGACTTTGGTATCGATTGAAGCTTGGTTAATAAACTCGTTAACACCACTGCCTGCGCCACCCTTGATAACATTTTCCTCCAGTGTCACCAACGTGTTGTGAGTGCTAGCAATATGTTTGATCATGTCTTCATCCAAGGGTTTTATAAAGCGCATGTTGATCACCGTTGCATTAAATTCCTCGGCCACTTCAAGTGCTTGTGTCACCGATGAGCCAAATGCTAATAAGGCGATATCTTTGCCTTCCCTTAGAGTAACGGCTTTGCCAATTGGAATGCTATCAAGTGTATTACTAATAGTGACCCCAGGACCTTTACCACGTGGATAACGTACTGCAACTGGGCCTTTATGTTGAATCCCTGTTGTTAACATAAGTCGACATTCGTTTTCGTCAGCGGGCGCCATAATAACCATATTTGGGATGCAGCGCAGGTAGCTAAAGTCGTACGAACCAGCATGAGTGGGGCCATCAGGGCCAACTAAGCCTGCACGGTCAATAGCAAAAAGAACAGGGAGTTTTTGCAAGGCAACGTCGTGAATAAGTTGATCATATCCACGTTGTAAAAACGTTGAATAAATAGCAACAACAGGCTGTAAGCCTTCGCAAGCCATTCCCGCCGCTAAGGTAACAGCGTGTTGTTCAGCTATACCAACATCAAAAAAATGCTCCGGGTATTGCTGTTCAAATGTCACCATGCCAGAGCCTTCACGCATAGCAGGGGTAATGCCAACGAGTTTGTCATTTTCTTTAGCCATATCACAAAGCCATTGGCCAAAAACTTCACTGTAAGTGGCTGAGCTAGGTACCTTTTCTGGTAACTTTTCTTTACTTGGGTCAAAGGTTGAAACGCCGTGGTATCCAATTGGGTCCGCTTCAGCAGGGGAGTAGCCCTTACCTTTTTGGGTCACAATGTGTAAGAATTGTGGGCCTTGTAAGTCTTTTAGGTTGGATAATGTTTTAACTAAAGTGGGGAGGTCGTGACCATCAATAGGTCCAATATAGTTGAAGCCCATCTCTTCAAATAATGTCCCCGGTATAACCATGCCTTTTACGTGTTCTTCAGTTCGTCTTGCCAACTCCCAAACACTGGGCATATTTGCCATCACCTTTTTGCTGCCTTTTTTAACGGTTGTGTAGAGTTTTCCGGATAATATTTTAGCTAAATAGTTTTTCATCGCACCGACATTAGGCGAAATAGACATGTCGTTGTCGTTTAAAATGACCAGTAAATTTGCATCTAAGGCACCGGCGTGATTTAGCGCTTCAAAAGCCATACCGCCGGTTATTCCACCATCACCAATAATAGCAACTGTACGTTTTTCATTGTTATTTATAGCGGCGGCAATGGCCATACCTAAAGCGGCACTGATTGATGTACTCGAGTGGCCAACGCCAAATGCGTCGTATTCACTTTCGGCACGTGTTACAAAAGGGGTAACGCCGTGTTTTTTACGAATTGTTGAAATCTTATCTTTACGCCCAGTTAAAATTTTGTGTGGGTAAGCCTGGTGGCCAACATCCCAAATTAATTTATCGGTAGGGGTATCAAAAACATAATGTAAAGCTATGGTCAGTTCAACGGTACCAAGCCCCGCTGACAAATGCCCCCCTGATTTACTGACGGAGGAAATTAGAAACTCACGCAGCTCATGTGACAAACCAATAAGCTCTTCTTCCGTAAGGTTACGAAGGTCGTTTGGTATATCAACTTTATCGAGAATAGGGTATTTTGCCAGTGGCGTCACGTAATGCTCATAATACGTTAGGTTAAGGTTGCGTATTATCGTTTGCAAGCAAAGACTATGCAAGTGAATACTCGTCTAAGGACCATGTGCTTAAGATATTCGTGAGATAGTGAACTGTGCAATATCCCTAAGGTAATTAGCGCGCTGGTCAAAATTTGAAAGACTTTGTATAGCCTCGTCATGCAAATCTTTGGTTAAGTGTTTCGAAGCCTTTAAGCCTAAAATAGAAGGGTAGGTGGACTTCTTAGCTTGCTGGTCCTTACCTTGTGTTTTGCCGAGTGTTGAAGTGGATGAGGTTTCATCAAGAATATCATCTTGTACTTGAAACGCCAGCCCGATACATTCTGCATAATGTTTTAGGTGGCGATACTGGGTATCTGTTGTTTGAAACTTTAAACTTGCGACTAAAGTGATACAGCTACAGATCAAGGCCCCTGTTTTATGTAGGTGCATATTTTCAATTTCAGCAATGGAAATGGACTTTCCTTCATTAGCCAGATCAATGGCTTGGCCGCCGACCATGCCTCTTGAACCGGCAGCTTGTGATAACAGTTGAATACAGGTTATTTTTTTTTCATTGCTGCAATCCGCCTTTGCCAGCACGTTGAAGGCGAGTGTTAATAACGCGTCTCCGGTTAAAATAGCAGTTGCTTCGTCAAAGGCTTTATGACAACTCGGTTTGCCACGACGTAAATCGTCGTCGTCCATTGATGGAAGGTCGTCATGAATGAGTGAATAAGCGTGAATAAGCTCAATTGAGCTAGCTATGCTGTCTAATATGGGTTGTTGTGTTTCAAGTAAGTTCCCAGTCGCATAGACGAGCATCGCTCGAATACGTTTGCCACCATTAAGAGTTGAATAACGCATGGCTTCGTGCAATCGCTTGGGTTCAATATGACTCGCGGGAAGATAGCGCGCTAGCGCGGTTTCTATTTGTTGTGTTTTGGCGCTTTGGAAGTCTTTAAAAGCAGTCATGGCTGTGGGTAAATTAAATATTTAATCGAAATCGACGGGTTTTGCCAAGGCGGAGCTGTTTAATAGAGTTTCAACTTTTTGTTCAGCGTCTGTAAGTGACTTTTGACAGGATTGAATTAACTTGATGCCTAATTCAAACTCTTTTAGTGATTCTTCGAGACTCAAGTCTCCATTTTCCATACGGTCAACAAGTTCTTCTAAGGATTGAAGTGATGATTCTAAATCGAGTTTTTTTGCTTTGGCCATTAGTTTTGTCGTTGATTTTGTAAAAGGAAATACGTTACCTTAACTAGACTGGATAGGGGCACTATTTTTTTAAAATGCTTGTCGTGTTAGTTAGCACGAAGTAATCATATTGACATCAAATAGATGGTAACGTATCTTGAGCTTACTATTAGACCCAGTCTAAAGGTAGAATTGATATCATTCAACTTAATTAAGAGGAATTACTATGTCACTTAAAGGTTCTCAAACAGAACAGAATTTAAAAGATGCGTTTGCTGGTGAGTCACAAGCAAACCGTCGTTACCTATACTTCGCAAACAAAGCAGACATCGAAGGATATAACGATGTGTCTACTGTTTTCCGTTCAACTGCAGAAGGTGAAACAGGCCATGCACACGGTCACTTAGAATATTTAGAAGAAACTGGTGATCCAGCAACAGGTCTGCCAATTGGTGGAACTGAAGATAACTTAAAAGCAGCGATTGCCGGTGAGACGCATGAGTACACTGATATGTACCCAGGTATGGCAAAAACAGCACGTGACGAAGGTCACGATGAAATTGCTGATTGGTTTGAAACACTGGCAAAAGCGGAGCGTTCACACGCGAATCGTTTCCAAAAAGCGTTAGATAGCTTAAACGCTTAAGTGTTGATTTAGATCAAAAGGAGGGTACGCATGTGCTCTCCTTTTTTTTGGAGATAAATAAATGAGAGAAGGCAGCTTAGAGGCCCCCACAAGGCATCCAATAGATTGGAAAGGCGCTAGTTTTTACGATGAGGCTAATTTATTCAACGAATTAGATCGTGTGTTTGATATTTGTCATGGTTGTCGTCGTTGTTTTAATTTATGTAATGCGTTTCCATTATTGTTTGATGTCATTGATGAGTCAGAAACAATGGAACTCGATAGCGTCGATAAAAAAGTCTATTGGGATGTGGTCGATAATTGCTATCTATGTGACATGTGCTTTATGTCAAAATGCCCTTATGTGCCTCCTCATGAATGGGACTTGGATTTTCCACACTTAATGCTTCGTGCGAAGGCCGTTAAGTTTGAAAAAAATGAAGTCAAACAACGCGATAAATTAATTACATCTACCGATAGAATTGGTAAATTAGCGTCTATCCCCATCGTTGTTAATGTGGTGAATGCAGCGAACCAGAACAAGACAATTCGACGAGTTTTAGACAGCCAATTAGGGATTCATAACGAAGCGGTTATCCCAGCCTATCATACCGAAACAGCAAGGAAAAAATTTGCCCAGCAAAAACATGATGCTTCGGGTGTGCAAGCTTGCGGAGAAACAACCGGAAAAGTGGCTATTTTTACCACCTGTTATGGTAACTATAATCGACCAGATTTAGTAAATGATTTGGTTGATGTGCTAGAGCATAATAATGTTGCGGTAACGATGGCAAGTAAAGAGAACTGTTGTGGTATGCCTAAGCTTGAACTGGGTGATCTTAAAGAGGTAGAGCGTTTAAAAAACAATAACATTCCACAACTTGTTAAATTGATTGATGAGGGCTGGGATGTAATTGCCCCTGTGCCATCATGTGTGTTGATGTTTAAACAAGAGTTGCCGTTAATGTTTCCAGATGATGAAGATGTAGCAAAAGTGCGTGATGCTATTTTCGACCCATTTGAGTATTTGATGCTTCGCCATAAATCGAACTTATTAAAAACAGAATTTAAAGGTGAATTAGGGCAGGTCTCTTATCAAGTTGCTTGTCATTTACGGGTTCAAAATATTGGATTAAAGACGAAAGAGGTATTAGAGTTAATTCCAAATACATCAGTAAATGCGATAGAACGGTGTTCTGGGCATGATGGAACGTATGCGCTAAAAAGTGAGTTCCATGATATAGCTAAAAAAATTGCAAAGCCGGTTGTAAACCGAGTGAAAAAGGCTGAAGCCGATGTGTTTTCAAGCGATTGCCCTATGGCAGCTGATCACATTGCAAGTGGCTTGGAAGATGAGTCAAACGTAAAGAGCCCTATTAGTTTGCTAAAGCAAGCGTACGGCATTTGAACATTAGAGGTTGAAAATGAAAAAGCTAGTTAAAGAAGAACTGTATGGTCTTGAAGAGTATTCGAATAAACGTGATGAATATAGGCAAAAGGTTCGTGCTCATAAACTTAATCGAATAGTGCGAATCGGGGAGAATGTCAGCCTACATTTTGAAGACTATTTAACCATGCGCTACCAGGTTCAAGAAATGTTACGTGCCGAAAAAATCTTTGACTCGGCGGGCATTATCGAAGAAATTGAAACCTATAACCCATTGATTCCTGACGGGCAAAACTGGAAAGCAACAATGATGATTCAGTTTGATAATGCTGGTGATCGTAAAGTGGCGCTGGAAAAAATGATTGGTATTGAACGTGCGACGTGGGTTCAAGTAGCGGGTTTTGATAAGGTTTACCCCATTGCTAATGAAGACTTAGAACGTGAAACGAATGAGAAAACATCTTCCGTTCATTTTTTACGCTTTGAGTTGACCCAACCGATGGTGGAAGCGGTGCAAAACGGTGCGATTATTAATGCAGGTGTTGATCACCCAGCATATAAACATGAGGTGACGGTGCCTGATAATATACGAAACTCGTTGGCGAGTGATTTGGATTAATAAGTAAACGCTACGTTTACTCTAGAGTGATTTGCATGGGGTGGGCTTCTAGTATGGTGCGAAGAGGCTTTGGGGTATCAAGATAGAAGCCCTGTGCAAAATCAATCCCAATATCTTTCATTTTTTTGAGCGTTGCTTCGTTTTCAACAAACTCTCCTACAGTCTTTTTCCCCATGATGTGTGAAATTTCGTTAATAGACTTCACCATCGCAAGGTCCAAAGGATTGTAGAGCATGTTTTGAATAAATTGACCATCAATTTTAAGAATGTCAGCGGGCAATCGCTTGAGGTACTCATACGATGATAGACCGGAGCCAAAGTCATCCAAGGCAATTAAGCAACCTAGTTGTTGTAATTTATTTAGGAAACTCACTCCAAACTCAGGGTTAGTAATCGCGGCTGTTTCAGTTATTTCGAAACAAATCTTTTGGGGAGGGATGTTGGCGTCATCGATACACTTTTTGATGAGCTCAAAGCTACCTTGGTGGGCGATGGTCTGCCCTGATAGATTGATGCTAAACCAGTCGACTTGCTCTTGAATGGTTGCCATTGCCTGAATCGAGTTTTTTATAACCCAATGATCAATTTTATACATTAACTTATAGCGTTCTGCAGCAGGCAAAAACACATTGGGTGCGATAATACTGCCATCTGCATCGAGCATACGAACCAATACTTCATAATTTGAGAGCGTATTTTTGGTATTGGAGTCTTCGTTAGAAACAGTGCGTATTTTTTGTACATAACACTCGAAACGATTGGCCTTAAGTGCATCATTTATTTGACTGACTATATTATTTTGTTGTAATCGTAACGCAACTGCTTGATCTGCATTCGTGTGGATGTGAATTTGGTTACGCCCTGCCTCTTTAGCAAGGTAACACGATGTGTCAGCCAGTTTGAGAACATCTTCATATGAATTAAAGCTCTTATCAATGGTAACAATGCCAATACTGACGCCTAGGTTATATTCTTTATCGCCGGATATGAAAATAAAGTCTTCGATATCTTGTCTGATTTGTTCACCTAATGCATGAGCTGCATCGGGTGGGCAGTCTTTTAATAAAATGCAAAACTCATCACCACCTACTCTTGCGAGCAGGTCGGCCGAGCGGACTTGTTTTAAGAGTAATTGACTGACTTCAATAAGTGCCATATCTCCTGCTGCATGGCCACTACTATCATTGATTATTTTGAATTGGTCTAAATCAAGGTAGAGTAAAGCATGAACGGCATTACTGTCTTTTAAGTCATTAATAGAGCGACTAAGTTCTTCATCGAAACCACGACGATTAACGAGTTTTGTTAGGGGGTCATGTGTTGCTTCGAAGCCTAGCTTTTGTGTAAGTAGTGTGTTTTCTGTGATGTCTTTAAAGTACCAAACACGCCCTTTGATGGTCTTGTCGTGAATTAAAGGGAAAGACGCTAAATCTAATATCGTGCCATTTTTTAAATAAATGAGTGTTGATGTCTTAACCTCTGAAGAAGGGCTTAAGGACAACACATTTTGCGCGATCTTTTCAGCGTCTTGCATTTTATCCATGCCAGCCTTTAACATTTCTAGTGTTTGGTTGTTCTTTTCTTTTAGTAAGCTGGGTGGAATATCAAAGGTATTAAAAAAAGTCTGGTTAATGGCGATAGCTTTTCTATCAGTATCTTCGACCAGCATACCGTCATCACTGGCTTCCATAATAGCGTGTTGGATATCACTGTATGATTGGAGTTGTTGCTGGTTTCTAATTTTTTCGGTCTGGTCATAGAGCGAAACATGATAGTGTCGGCTACCATTATAATTCAATAAGGAGCCGTGAAATTCGGTGTGAATAGTTTCACCATCCCCTGTGGTTTTTGTACTATTATTGTTTGCGTTACCGTATTTTAAAATATCGTCAAAAAGCTGATCGTACCTATCGTGCTCTTCTTCGGAGAAAAATTGTTTACCATGCTGGTGTAGCAAATCATTTAAATCGCGTTTATGCAATTGGCAATAGGCTTCATTAGCATAAGCAATTTCCCTATCCATGTTGTATAGCACTTGCGGCAATGAGGAATTGTCTATCGCCTCTGTTGCAGACTCAACAAGACTTAAGAGTGTTGGAATATCTACAAGCGTTGAAAGAATAGGGCGGATCATCTCGGCGACTGTATTTATTATATCTTTCGTTTCAGCGTCCCAAATCCGTGTTGAATTACATTGATGAAGTGAGAGACCCCACTTTTCACCATTAGCCTGTTCAATAAGCTTAACGATTTGTGCTTTTATAGAGAAGTCTTTATATACCTTTGATAATTGAGTTGACTCGATATTTTTAAGGTCAAAGGAGACCGGCTCGGTTGTATTTTCAACAGTTTGGCTAATATGCTTAAAAAGTGAGGTTGTTGAGAGGTCGGTTTTTAATTTATTGGCACCAGGGTAGTTGGCTGTGGTTACTTCAATAGGAATCATATGTGTTGAAGCATTGGCTGTACAAGGATAGAGTAATGAACAACGATCTACCTCCAAGTACTCTAGAACTAACTCGAGTGACTTTGTAAGTTGATGATATCCGGACAGAGGCAACTTCAGAGTGTCATGGATTTTATTAAAAAGTTCATTCCTATCCTTCAAAACAACTATCTCCCTAACGTTAATAATTTTTTTTATCAATGTATACTAGTTCAAAACCTTTATTATTCAAGTGAACATTTGAATCAATTAGAGGTGTGATCATTCGCGCCAGCAATTATGATTATAAGCCGGCATGTGAGCTTGTTAGAATTAGACTTAATGGTTAGAATCCGGCCTTCATTTATACTTTAACGAGTCATTAACCCAGTTTATGAATAGTCAATACGAAGCTTCTGACATTGAAGTCCTAACGGGGCTCGACCCAGTTAAAAAAAGACCGGGGATGTATACCGACACGGTTAGACCTAATCATTTAGTACAAGAGGTACTTGATAATAGTGTCGATGAAGCAATTGCGGGTTTTGCAAGTGAAATAGTCGTAACTTTATATAAAGATGGCTCGGTCAAAATTGACGATGATGGACGAGGGATGCCAGTGGATGTTCACCCAGAACATGGTGTTCCAGGTGTCGAATTAATTCTGTCCCGTTTGCACGCTGGCGGAAAGTTTTCAAATAAAAACTATCAATTTTCTGGTGGTTTGCACGGCGTCGGCATTTCTGTGGTTAATGCGTTGTCATCTCGGGTTGATGTGGAAGTTAAGCGTACTGGTAAGCGTTGGCACATGGCTTTTGAGAATGGTATCAAAGTAGCAGATTTGACAGAGCTTGGAACAGTAGGACAGCGAAACACCGGTACATCTGTTCATTTTAAGCCAGACCCTGTTTATTTTGACTCGGCTGTGATTTCGTTATCTAAGTTGAAACATGTACTTCGAGCCAAAGCCGTCCTTTGCCCTGGTTTGCATATTTATTTGAAGGATGAAATCAATGCTGAAAAATTAGAGTGGTTTTATCAAAATGGCCTAACCGATTATTTATTAGGTGAATTAAAACATTTAACTTTATTGCCGCCAGAAGGCTTTGTGTCGGGTGCGAGTAGCGAACGCGAATCGGTTGAGTGGGCAGTTGCTTGGTCAACCGATGCCGGTGAAGGGATTACTGAAAGTTATGTAAACTTGGTGCCTACATCACAAGGTGGTACGCATGTTAATGGTTTACGCACAGGATTGACCGAAGCGGTCAGAGAGTTCTGCGAATTCCAATCGTTACTCCCGCGCGGGGTTAAAATTACGCCAGATGATGTCTGGGAGCGCTGTCATTATGTGCTATCTATCAAGTTAGAAGACCCACAGTTTTCAGGCCAAACAAAAGAAAGGCTGACATCTAGAGAATGTGCAGCTTTTGTCTCGGGAACGGCTAAAGATAGTTTTAGTCTGTGGTTAAATCAACACCCCGCTATAGGTGAAGAAATTGCCCAGATTGCTATTCAACGTGCACAAAATAGGCAACGTGCGGGTAAAAAAGTTATTCGTAAAAAAGTGACCAGCGGCCCAGCTTTGCCAGGAAAATTAGCAGACTGTTCATCCCAAGACTCCGATCGTTCTGAACTATTTTTAGTTGAGGGGGACTCTGCAGGCGGCTCTGCTAAACAGGCGCGTGATCGTGAGTTTCAAGCTATTATGCCGTTACGAGGAAAAATTTTAAATACCTGGGAAGTAGACCCTGCTGATGTTTTAGCCTCGGAAGAAGTACACAATATTTCAATAGCAATCGGTGTGGAGCCCGGCTCCTTAGATTTAAAATCCTTACGTTACAATAAAATTTGCATTCTTGCCGATGCGGACTCTGATGGGCTACATATTGCCACTCTGTTATGTGCTTTATTTGTTCGGCATTTTTCGGCATTGGTCGAAGCAGGGCACATTTATGTGGCGATGCCGCCTTTATACCGAGTTGATGTGGGTAAGCAGGTGTTTTACGCCCTAGATGAAGCCGAGAAAGAAGGTGTGTTAGATCGTATTGCGGCTGAAAAATTAAAAGGCAAAATTAATGTACAGCGTTTCAAAGGCTTAGGTGAAATGAACCCTGCTCAACTTCGGGTGACTACACTTGACCCGGATACACGTCGCTTAGTGAGACTAGATATGACATCGGGTGATCAAACCCATGCCAAAATGGATATGTTACTTGCAAAAAAACGTGCTTCAGACCGTAAAGCATGGTTAGAAGAAAGTGGTAATTTGGCAGATATATAAGAGAACATTATGACGACAACATCTTTTGAAAACATTGAAACGCTGCCATTAAAAACATTTACTGAAAAAGCGTATTTGGATTATTCTATGTACGTTATTTTAGACCGTGCATTGCCACATATCGCAGATGGTCTTAAACCTGTTCAGCGCCGTATCGTCTATGCGATGTCTGAATTAGGCCTATCTAATAACGCAAAATTTAAAAAATCAGCGCGAACAGTGGGTGATGTACTGGGTAAATTCCATCCGCATGGTGATAGCGCTTGCTATGAAGCGATGGTGCACATGGCGCAACCGTTTGCTTACCGTTACCCATTGGTAGATGGGCAAGGAAACTGGGGCTCACCAGATGACCCAAAGTCCTTTGCGGCGATGCGTTATACAGAATCACGCTTAGCGCCTTATTCAAACAGTTTGTTGAGCGAGTTAGGGCACGGCACGGTTGAGTGGACCGATAATTTTGATGGCACTTTACAAGAGCCTAAGTTGTTACCCGCACGCTTACCCAATTTATTATTAAATGGTGTGACAGGGATTGCCGTAGGGATGTCCACAGATATACCGCCACATAATTTAAATGAAGTGGCGAGCGCTTGTATCCGCCTATTGGATGAACCAAAGGCAGATATCGATACGCTGATGGAACATATAAAAGGACCGGACTTTCCGACAGAGGCCGAAATAATCACGTCGCGTGATGAGATTCGTGCAATGTATGAAAAAGGCTCAGGTGGTCTACGTGCAAGAGCGCGTTATGAAATGGAGCAGGGTCAAATTATTGTGACTGCGCTGCCATATCAAGTATCTGGGGCGAAAGTGCTGGAACAAGTTGCGTCACAGATGCGTGCCAAAAAGCTACCTATAGTAGAAGATTTACGAGACGAGTCAGACCATGAAAACCCAACACGATTAGTTATTGTGCCGCGCTCTAAACGAGTTGGTGTCGAGCAATTAATGTCGCACCTTTTCGCAACAACCGATTTAGAGCGAACCTACCGTGTCAATTTCAATGTAATCGGCTTAAGTGGAAAACCGCAAGTTAAAAACTTGAAAGTATTATTAGCGGAGTGGTTAACTTATCGGCTTGAAACCGTTAGAAAACGTTTGGAGCATCGTTTAGATAAAGTAAATGATCGCTTACATATTTTAGATGGATTATTGATTGTCTATTTAAATATTGATGAAGTCATTCGGGTTATTCGAGAAGAGGATCATCCTAAAGATGCATTAATGCAGCAATTTAATATTACTGATGTTCAGGCACATGCGATTCTTGAGATTAAATTGCGTCAGTTAGCAAAGTTAGAAGAGTTTAAAATTCGTGCAGAACAGGAAGAATTGACGAAGGAGCGTGATGAGTTAGAAAAAATTCTAGGCTCAAAACAACGTTTGCGGACATTGGTTAAAAAAGAAATTCAGGCAGACGCTCAATTGTATGGAGATGTTCGGCGCTCGCCGATTGTCAATCGGTCAGCAGCACAGGCGTTAGATGAGCGAGCGCTTATTCCCAATGAGCCTATGACGGTTGTTATTTCACAAAAAGGCTGGGTTCGTGCCGCTAAGGGCCATGATATTGACCCAAAGAGTTTAACGTTTAGGTCAGGTGATGAATACTTAGCATCGGCAAAAGGCCGCAGCAATCACTGGGTTTACTTTTTAGACTCAACAGGCAGGGTATATAACTTACCAGTTCATGGGTTGCCATCAGCACGTGGGCAAGGCGAGCCGATCACCGGTAGTTTGAAACCACCTGCCGGTTCTATGTTTACGGATGTTATTGCAGGTGTAGATGAGCATATTATGCTGGCATCTGATGCTGGCTATGGTTTTGTTACAAATCTGAATGACTTACAAACTAAAAATAAAGCAGGTAAGGCTTTATTAACAATACCAGAAGGTGCAAAGCTACTATCACCAGCGTTATACGAGGCTGAAGAGGGCTGGGTTGCGATTGTCAGTAAACAAGGCCGGTTATTAATATTCCCTGTGAGTGAAGTGCCGGTATTAAGCCGCGGTAAAGGAAATAAGCTGATTCAAATCCCGACTAAAGATTTAAAATCAGGGGATGATAAAGTGATCGGTTTTTGTGTGGTCAATGAGCAGCAAGCTATTCGTATTAATGCGGGTAAACGACATATTAATTTGAAATTATCTGATTTAGAGGCTTATAAAGGAAAACGGGCCCAGCGTGGTGTTAAATTACCACGTGGTTTTCAAAACCCAGGTTCCATTGAATTACTTAACAAGAATTAAGTGATAGAAAAAAGAGAAAACAAAAAAAAGCCAAGCATAAGCTTGGCTTTTTTTTGTGTCGAACTTTTTATTCACTAACGACCGGAATACCAGCAATTTTCGATTGCCATAAAGTAGGGCCTGTTTTATGTACTGATTCACCGGTAGAGTCGACCGCTACGGTTACGGGCATGTCTTCAACATAAAACTCTCGGATAGCTTCCATTCCTAAGTCATCAAAAGCGATAACTTTAGCTTCTTTTATTGCTTTAGAGACAAGATAAGCAGCGCCTCCAACAGCCATTAAATAGGTGGCTTTATGTTTTTTAATGGCGGCAATACCATCAGGACCACGTTCAGCTTTTCCAATCATACCCAGTAAGCCGGTTTTATCGAGCATCATCTCGGTAAATTTATCCATACGGGTTGCTGTTGTTGGGCCTGCTGGACCAACAACTTCATCTTTCACAGGGTCAACTGGGCCAACGTAGTAAATAAAACGATTTTTGAAATCAACACCGTCTGGTAACTTTTCACCCTTGGCAAACATGTCAGCAATGCGCTTATGTGCAGCATCGCGGCCGGTTAACATGTGACCAGTTAACAGTAGACGGTCGCCAGGCTGCCAAGTATGCGTTTCTTCTTCAGTGACAGTATCCAGATTAACGTGTTTAGTTTTTGCATCGGGTGCCCAGGCAATTTCTGGCCAATCTTCAAGCTTGGGTGGTTCTATATAGGATGGGCCAGATCCGTCGAGAACAAAGTGTGCGTGACGAGTTGCCGCGCAATTTGGAATCATTGCGACAGGTAGAGACGCGGCATGTGTGGGCATATGGTTGATTTTTACGTCTAACACTGTTGTTAAACCACCAAGGCCTTGTGCACCTATACCGAGAGCATTAACTTTTTCGTATAGCTCTAGGCGAAGTTCTTCGGCACGATTGCTGGGGCCACGGTCTTTAAGCTCTTGAATGTCAACATGCTCCATTAACGATTCTTTGGCTAGTTTCATGGCCATTTCCGCAGTGCCACCAACACCAATACCTAAAATGCCAGGTGGGCACCAGCCAGCCCCCATGGTAGGTACCGTTTTAAGTACCCAATCTACTAGGCTGTCACTCGGGTTCAGCATGACAAATTTAGATTTATTCTCAGAGCCACCGCCTTTAGCGGCAACATGAATGCTGACGGTATCACCCGGCACTATTTTCATGTGAATAGCGGCGGGCGTGTTATCGCCTGTGTTTTTTCTTGCGCCTAATGGGTCAGAGACGATAGAGGCTCTTAATACATTGTCGGGGTGGAGGTAAGCTTGTCTTACTCCTTCATTACACATATCTTCGACGCTCATGCTGCTGTCCCATTGGACATTCATGCCGATTTCCAAAAATATATTTGCTATACCGGTATCCTGACAGATGGGCCGGTGGTCCATCGCACACATGCGTGAATTAAGAAGAATTTGTGCCATTGCATCCTTTGCAGCGGGTGACTCTTCTAACTCATACGCTTGACCTAACGCTTGAATGTAGTCCTTTGGGTGATAATAAGAGATAAATTGAAAAGCAGCTGCGATACTTTCAATAAGGTCATTTTGTTTGATAATGGTCATTAAAACACCCTGTTTGGTTAAAAAACTTATTGTAACAAAGTGATCGGGTATACGTTATCTCTTACGTTGTTGAAAATAAGCTTTTCGAACTCTTCACTAGGCATTGGCTTGCCAAATAAATAGCCTTGTACGAAATCACAATTGAGGCTTTTTAGAAGTGTGCTTTGCTGTTCTGTTTCAACTCCCTCTGCAATGACATCGATACCCATACTGTGAGCCAAAATAATAATCGTCCGTATAATGTCAGAATCTATTGAGTTAAGCAGGCAGTTATTAACAAATGAGCGGTCAATTTTTAATAAATTAATTGGCAAACGTTTTAAATAACTTAAAGAAGAGTAGCCCGTTCCAAAGTCATCAATGGCAAGTTTGATACCTAACTCTTTTAATGTGTTTAGCTTTTCAATCATCAGTTGTTCGTTATTCATAACGGAACTTTCAGTGATTTCTAATTCAAGAAGCTTATGTGGAAGCTGAGTGGTTTCTAGAATAGACGATATTTTGTTTACGATGCCGTCATCTTCTAGCTGAAGTGTAGATAAATTAACGGCAACTCTAATTGGTTTTGCCCCTCGGTCAATCCAGTTTTTTAACGTTTTGCAGGCTGTTTCCATAACCCACTCGCCAATCATATGAATCTGCCCTGTTTCTTCAGCTAAACCGATAAAGTTATTCGGTGGAATTAGGCCTTTTTTAGGGTGTTGCCAGCGGACGAGGGCTTCCATACCGATAAGCTCGCCGTTTGTGGCGCTAAATTGTGGCTGATAAAAAACCTTTAATTCATCGCGTAAAATAACATTACGTAGTTCATTTTCTATGACTAAACGTTGGTTAATGCTCTCGGACATCGTATCGTCAAAGAAGACGTAAGGGCTTTTTGATTGCTTGGATAAATACATGGCAATATCGGCGTTCTTTATCAGGTTACTGACCGTCTTGCCGCTACTTGGATAGACACTGATGCCAAGACTGGCGCTAACGTGCATTTCTTTCTCTAAGAAAACAAAGGGCCTTGAGAGGTTGTTTTGTATTTTACGTGCTAGGGTTTCGATTATTTGATGTGATTTAACATCGGTTAAAGCGACAACAAATTCATCACCACCAAACCTTGAAATGATATCGACATCTCTAACACTTCTTGAGAGGCGCTCAGCAACAATTTTAAGCAGTAAATCGCCGGCTTCATGGCCATAGGAATCATTGACTAATTTGAAACGGTCTAAATCGAGGAAAATAACGGCCATTATTTTATGCTCGCGCTCGTGTTTGTTGATCAGCTCAGAAACTTTCTTAGTAAATAAAGACCTGTTCATTAGGCCTGTTAAATGATCTTTATGCGCTAAGTTAAATATTTGTTTTTCAGTTTGTTTGGTGGCTAATATTCGATTAATCCGATGAATAAAAAGAGACAAGTTTAATGGTGTTGAAAAATAATCGAGTGCTCCCATTTTAAATGCATTATTAATCGAGGTTTCACTCTCTAAGTTTGAGGTGATAGTGAAAGGAATACCGCTGCTATTAAAAACCTCACACGTTTTGACAAGCTCAATGTCATCATGAGATAAATCATGATTTAAAATAACGATATCAGGTTTATTTCGTTCGCAATAAAGCATCCCCTGATAATTGTTAATTACTTCATCTACATTGTGGCCACTATCTTCCAAGGCATTTTTGATTAAAAAGCGGTCTCTTTTGTCAGCGTTTATTAATAAAACCCTAGCAGGGTTAAGGTGTTGACTGACGACTGGGTTTTCAGTCTCACTGTTGTTTAGTCTTATAGAGACTTCTTTGATAACTAACTCAGCCTCAAATAGAATTATTTTATGTTGAAGGCCTAGAAATTTAGCTTCTCCATCATCACAAGCACTTTCTAATTTCTTGCAGGCTTGTGAAAGGCGTAGTGCAGCAATATCGAAAGCGCTATTTTTAACAGATTCAGCAAGACGTTTTATAGCAATCCTATCGAGCTTTGAGACACTATCTGTTAAGCGGGATAAGCTGAGAGGGGTTTGCTCAAGGAAAGACTGTAAAGTAGTTTTGAACTCAGCTCCAAGGTTTTGTTGCCGTTTTAAATATGTTTTTTCATCCAAGACTGTTTGTATGAGAGGTTTGTCTTCACTGTCCTCGATAGGGTTGGTTTGTGCAGCTTCTTGCGTAACCCATTTCTGTAAGGTGGTTTTTAATGTGGGCAGTGTTAATGGTTTTGACATGAAGTCATCCATTCCCGCCGCGATACATTGTTCTCGGTCAGCGTTTTGTTTGTTGGCTGTTAGTGCAACGATAGGTGTGTGTTTGTCGACAGTTTCAAGTTCACGTATTTGGAATGTTGCTTCATAACCATCCATCTCTGGCATTTGACAGTCCATCAAAATAAGGTCGAAGGACTGGCTGGAAAAAAGCTCTAATGCCTCAAGACCATCGTTAGCCAAGGTTACATTACAGTGGAAGCGTTCTAGCATGGCTTTAGCAACCAGTTGATTCGCTTTATTGTCTTCAACAACAAGAATTTTCTTAAATGAATAGTCTGGTAGGGGTTCTTTGAGTGCTTGCTGTTCAGGTAATAATGTTGGTTTTGATTCAACGGTTGAGCGTAAATGCAATAATAAATCAGATTGTTTAATTGGTTTAGTAATATGCCCAAATACGTTGAGCTCTTTTGTTGCATTAAGCTGACTTGACTGGTTAGCGATGAGGACAATTATCTTTGTGTTGGCTAAAGTATGGTCAGCGTTAATCATACGAATTAAGGCTGTTTGGCTAATGTTTGAACGAAGATTATCAATTAAAATATAATCGTAAGGCTTTGATAAAGTTTCGTGTTGACGCAGTTTCTTTATAGCTGTCATCCCATCAGTGACATGGTCAGCATGAAAAGGTGATGCTTGAAATTGTTGAACGATAAAACGGTGAGAAAAATCATCATCGCTAACCGTTAAAACATTAGGTTGAGTGGGTGATATTTGAGTGCTTGATAGTTCAAAGGCTTCGGCTTGCATGTCGACAGTAAAATTAGCAGTAAACCAAAAAGTGCTGCCTTTACCAACTTTGCTTTTTACGCCCATTTCACCGCCAAAAATAGTGACTAGCTGTCGGCTGATGGCAAGCCCTAAGCCTGTTCCACCATATTCTCGAGTAGTAGAGTTATCGGCTTGAGAGAAGGCAGTGAAAATTTTATTTTGAACTTCTTGAGGGATACCAACGCCGGTGTCTTTTACTTCAAATAATAAGGTTAGGTTGTTTTCATTCAATGCTGAGGTTGAGATAGAAATGCTCACCTCACCAGCCGGAGTGAATTTAATGGCGTTACCGAGTAAATTTTGTATGATTTGTTGGAGCCTCAACTCATCAGCAATTAGATGAAGAGGTACATCGGCATCTAAAAAATAGGCGATAGAAATGTTTTTGTGCTGAGTTTGAGCGCTGAGTAGGGTAATGGAGTTTTCCAACGTGTTACGTAAATTAAACGATTCTTCGTGTAAGTCGACATCTTGTTGGTTATATTTGGAAAAATCTAAAACATCATCGATAAGGCTTAGTAATGAATTTGCGCTGCTAGAGGCAACCTTTAGGTATTCTTTCTGTTGGACGTTAAGGTCCATATCAGATAATAGTTCTAGCATGCCTGAAATACCATTTAAAGGCGTTCTCAGTTCATGACTGACATTGGCGGCAAACTCGCTTTTGACTTTAGCTGCCTCAATAGCGATGTCACGCGTAGTAATGAGTTCTTGTTCACGATTTTCCAAAATATGCATCATGTCTGTAAAGGCTTGTTCCATGCGCATAATGTCTTCTGTGCTACCGATACCTTTGCGTTCAGTTCGCTTGCCTTGAGCAGCATTTAGCATATTTTTAGCTAAATTATCGATTGGTTTGCTAATACGTTTTGTGATGAATAAAAGAGCCCACAATAATAATAGGGCTAAGCTACCTATCACCATTAAGTTGTACTTATAAAAATCACTTTTAAGCGACCTGAGTACATTTTTTCCAACCGTTAGGCGCACGTAACCTAGAAGTTCTGGCCTAAATTCACTATCTGAATAAAGTAATGTTTCTTCATCGAGCGTACTATAAACAGGTGAGCTATAGCTCCACTCATGCTCATTTTCATAATCTAAAGACGTTGATTCTACTGGCAAGGTGTTAGGGCCTGCACTTAACAGGTCACTACTTTGGTAGATTACTTGCATTTTGTCATCATAGATCCCTGCTGCTTTAACATCCGGGAAGGAGAGGATTGATTCTACGACTAATTCAGCTTCATCTTGACTGAGATAGAGAAGGGCGATGCGACTGTTATTTCCTAATGACTCAACAAGTTGGAGTCCAGTTTGATTAAGGCTGTCATGAACACTTTTAGACGATAAATTGGAGGTGATTAAAGTGGCAATGGATATTAAAAGTATGATGCCAATAAAGTAGGTTGTCGTTAGGAGGTTTTTAAAACTACGTTGTGTTAAAAATTTGTAAAACGTTTTAATCATTTGCTGAGGCTCTTGGGTAGGTCAAAGCAAAATTGGTTTTTTGATCTAAACGAATGGTGTTTGGAAGATGTTTGGCTGTTCTAAGGTTCGCAACAACTAGGGATGACTGCATTGGCGTAACAGGTGATGCTTTTTGCCCACTTAATAATCGAACTGTGGTGGTGGCTAAATCTCTTCCTATTTGTTGACTATCTGGAAGTAGTGATAATAAAGCCCCTCTTCGTACATGTGAGGGGTTAGTGGATATGACGACTTGTTGATATTTCCAAGCGTCCGATAAAATTCGTGGTAATAAGCTTTTACTATCAAAGGTGGGATCATGGTGTATAAGCCATAAAGCACTGTTAGTATGGTCATTATTGCGAGCAATCTCTTTATAGATTAGGGCCGCTTGTTGCAAACTTGAGGCTTCGTATGGAATGACGGTTATTCCTGTGTTCGTGGCACTTTCAATGGCCCTTTGAACTAACCAACCATTAGTTTTTGGATCAAAAACAACATGAATTTCCTTGACCGTTGGTTGTATTTTTTTTAATTCAGAAAAGAGAAGAGTGGGGTCTGGGGTCATAGAAATGCCATAGCGACCATTATCTATATCATGGTCAGAAAGAAATAATGCACCATAGGTTGTTTTATAAAGAGAGTTTATTTTTTCTTGTAGTGCTCGCCTGCTGCCACCTAATAAAATAACGGCGTCTGGCCTCTCTTGTCTAAGAGAATTTAGGATATCTGTTTCCTGCATTGAGTTATCCATTAATTGTGTTTGTACGTTTAATTTAGTTTGTTCCTTAATGCCACTAATAATAGTTTCAAAAAGTGTACTATAAGGTTTTCTAACATCAGGGTAAACAACGGTGATGTTGAAGGTAGTGCTAGACTCTAATGTATCATCAGCAAGTATTGTCGTTGTATAAAAAAGTATGACAAGTAGAGCGGTACTATAAAATATCTTAAAATATATCATGTTGTTTAATCATCCCTGATTATTGTTTAGTGCCATTTTTTCGATGACCCTTATTGCTTTAATGAAAAGATTTTCTCAATTCAACAAAAAAACCTCTACCGGCAAGGGGCAGGTCACCAGGGATGTTTCCGGGGGCCTCGGATGGCTCTTTAACTGTTTCATCAAGTAAATTTCTAGCTGATAAAGCAAGCTCTATGTCAGGGCTAAGTCCTTTAGCACGTAACGTTAAATCTATGGTCGTGTAATTGCCTATGTTAGAGCGAAAATCGTTTGCAGCGCGTTGCCGATCACGGACATGATTTAGTTGAGAGTTGATTGACCACACGGGCGATATGTCATAATCGGCTCTTAGATAAAGTTGTTGTTGAGGGGCGTCTGCGGCGTCGCTATTAGTGTCTTTATCCTCAGAAGACTGGTAAGCATAATTACCATAGATGGAAAGCTTCTTTGTTACATTCCAGTTTGCTTCCATTTCTAAGCCGTGCCCAGTTTGTTTACCTGTATTGTTGGCTGTTGTAGGGGCGAAACGTATAATGTCTTCCATTTCGTAGTAGAACAAGTTAAAACTAAATTTTAGATTGTTGGATGCATTGTAATCAAAGGCTATCTCATAGGTATCAATAATCTCAGGGTCTAAATCTGGGTTGCCCAAAGCAACAGGGTTATTAATATTAAATTGTTCAGCAAATGAAGGGGCACGAAAAGAGCGTCCATATAAAAGCTTACTGGTTAAGCGGTAACTGGTTTGCCAAACTAAGGCCAGTCGTGGGTTAAATGTGTCGCCAAAATCGGAGTAATGGTCGTAGCGTAGGCCGGCAGTTAAAGTCCAATCAGGAGCAAAGTCCCATGCATCTTGTATAAACCCATAGTAAATTTTACGTGTTTTTTCTTGGTTAAAAGGGGTCGTGTCACTGACATCAACAAGTCCGCCAAGAGGAATTAAAGCAGGGCCAAAAGGTAAATAGTTTTTCTTTTCTTCAATTTTGTATTGGTCTTGATGGTGGAAGCCGGTACCAATGCGAATATCGTGATCTTTTAGGCCGGTATAAAAGGTCGATAAGTCAATGCGGTTATGGCGCTCGTATATGTCGGGCTTCGCTAGAACACCATCTGGAAACGTATGGCTCGGAATTCCGGTGGTATTAGCACCCGGTGGGAGCAATACTAAGTTGGATTGAGTGATGCTGTTAAAAAAACTGTATTGAGCTTTAAAGTCCCAATTTTCTGAGAAACTTGTGTTTTTATATGTAACGTCCGCATTATAACGATCAGCATCTGCTTCACCAACGGGGTCAAGTGCCTGAAAAAGCCCTGCACCTACCTGGCCGTCTCTCCTAGCTTGATATCCTAAGCGTAATTGCCAATTAGCCTTAGAGAGATCAAGTCGAGTATCCAATGAGCGGCGTCCCAAGTTAATATTACCTGGCGCTAAAGAGGCAGAGGTTCCAGTAATGGTATCCAGGGTTGTTTGGATGTCTGCTCCTACTTTTTCGTGTTGACCGTGTGTATCCATAACTTGAGCAGAGAAAGCCGTATTCCAACCTGCTTTCGCCCCGCCGTATTGTATCCAGCCGCGGTATTCATCGAAACTCCCAGCGGATGCGCCTATTTCTAGTCCATCAATTTCAGTAGAGTTTTTAGTAATGATATTAATGGTTCCAGCGAACGCATCTGCACCGTATATTGCAGAGCCAGGCCCGCGGATAACTTCGATACGAGAGATGTTTTCAACTGGCATACCACCCCAAGCTTGGGAACGGTCTCCTGCAAAAATATTTGTGATAGGTATTCCATTGATTAGCAGGAGTACTTGAGAGTTTACCGCAGATGTAATGCCACGTATTTGATAAATAGGATTGTATCCGCCAGCAGTATAAGAGACATGCAAGCCTGGTATCGTTTCCAATACTTCATCAATATCACGTGCACCGATTTGACGAATGGTTTTAGCAGTAATGATACTTGCAACAGCTGGTGCCTGAGATACTGTTTGTTTTCGCCCAGTGGCGATATAAATGTAATCTTCATCGCCATAAATGTCAGCTAATGCATTACTGCCTTCATCAAAAGCGAATGAATTATCTCCAAAGGTGAAGAGAAAAGTTAGCAGCAACCAAGCAAGAGTTTTTTTCATGGATGAACCAAATTATTGTTTTATTATAAGATTAGTTGATATTTTTAAAATTACCAGTTTCTTACATCTTGACCTGTGTAATGGAGTCGTCGACAACGAAGAGGGAAAAAAGTCCCCTCTTTTTGGCTAATAGAATCGATATAGCAAGGAATAATACCAGCGGAAAAACCTAATATTGTTGCGTAATAATGGTCCTGCCTAGTAAAGCCAATATCGGCCATTAGGGCAGCATCAATGCCAGCAGCATTTAAAGAAAGTCGGTATTTAGAGTTCGTTAAAATATTTTCTATTTCAAAAGCTAACTTTAGATGAGGTCCATCTCCAAGACCTAGTTTTTTAGCTTCATTAAGTATTGGCGCAATTCGTTCATCAGCCCTAACGATAGGACGACCATAACCTCGAATTGATCGTTTTCTTTTTAGTTCTTCCAAGGTAAAGTTAATAAGATTTTCATTATTATCTACCGCTTCTTTCGCCCTTATAATGAAATCCATTGCGAGGTAACCTGCATTAGTTCCATAGATGTTTGCTTCTGAACAAGCTGTTGAGGCAGCTGTTGCAAGTGCACCAGTAGATCTTGATGTTCCGGTAATGGCCGCAACTCTATTATTCCAGATTCTTGGGTCGGGGTAACTAATCGTTAGAGACCATATTTTTTCCATCAACTTAATTTCATTGTCTGAAAACATTTTATTTGTGATTCCAAAAATGAAATGTTTAAACCAAGATATATCATTAAGTTCTGTAAATAAGTCTTTGCCTCTATAAACGACACGTTCTCCAACAAAAGCTGCACCAATATCGGTCTGCCAATTATCTTCAGCCTGCTTAAGTGTTATCGGACCTTTCATAGTTTGTCTTGGAATGTTTGGTTAGAGTTTAAAGGACCAGGGTCGTTGGTGAGGGTTAAACCATTGCCAAAGAATGGATATTTACGCCAGCCTAGTTTTTTTTGTTCAAGTGAGTGTGCTGCAGCGCCAGGAAGGCGAAGCAAAAGGTATAGCATTTCTGCTTGTTCATCCGTAAAACCTAAGTCGGTGAAGGCTGCGGCTATGACACCAGTCATGCCTAATGGCGCATCAGCAGCTTTTTCAAATATCTGACGGTTAGTTGATAGGTAGGCAAGAGCTCCGTCAGAGTATATGGACGTTAAGTGATCCAATGTTTGTAAAATGGGGGTGGCACAACTAGCCCCATATGGGTCAAAGCCAGGGGTGTGTTCACTAGCTGGCCACACTTCTACTTCTACTTCATCTTGGTAGTTAGGTAATTCGTGTAGCCAAAGTGGGAGGTCAAATTCACACTGTTGCCATAAGCGCATCACTTGATAAACTTCCCTTGCCCCTCCATTTTTGCCAGCACTGGGTGCTAAGGCGGCCATTAAACAGGAAGCGGCGGTTGAACCCCCTACACCACCATTCATAGCAGCACGGACACCTAAATCACGAGGGCCCGGATTGGCAATAGCAATAGAGATAGCCTCTAATAGTTCAGATTGCCAGGGTAAGGGTTTTTCAAGTTTAAATAATAAAAAAATGTATTCGGACCAAGAGATTTTACCCAATAAATCACCATAAACATTGTAACCAGAACAATAAGAAGCTTTGGCGGCAAATGGGTTATCAGGTTCTTCTTCTTCAAACCAAATTTTAGTATTTATTTTTTCTTGTTCCATTGTTACTTCATTCCTTTTAAGCGCGTAGCAATAGGAGGAACTTCTTCTGCATCTATTCTAATGTCCAGTAGAGTAGGCCCTTTGCGTTCACAAATTTTATTAGTATCGAGTTGCAGTAAGTCATCGGCTGTTTCAATGGTATGGCTCATGATGCCCATGGCTGATGCCATTAAAGCGTAACTAATATTGGGTAATGTGTTGGCTATATCAGCTGATTTATTTAACCGTTGACCATGTTTAACCATACCAAGGTGCTGATCGTTCATAACAAGAAAAATAATATTTAATTTTTCCTGTAGCGCGACTGTTATTTCGTTACCTGACATGAGGAAGCTTCCGTCACCGACAATACAAACGACAGGGTCACTTGGGTGCGCGAGCGAAGTACCAATAGCACTTCCAACTGACCAACCCATTGAGCAGAACTCTGCACATATTTGCAATAGTCCCGCACTTTCAGAACGTCTATCCTCTTCCCCTCTTTTTGTTACTCTGCGTTTGGTGAAGCGCCTGTCATACGGGTTGAGGTAATGAATAGACCAAGCGAGATTATTTCCAGTGTCTGCTAAATAGCGAGTGTTAGGGGGGAAAAGCCGGGTCAGCTGTGTCATCAAATATTGTGGCTTTAATGGTGTAGATGCATCAGTGGTTTTATTAGGTTCATCAAATTCAAAGTGCATCAATTTTTGGTTATCACTTTGTATGTGTGTGAAAAATTTAGTTTTATCTATAAGTGATTTATCAGGAGTTTTCTCAGTATTATCAGGGAATCTTGTCTTATTATTTTCTAAAATGGCTTCTAATATTGTAGGTATATGGCCGCTTACTTGTAATTTGGCCATTGAAGACCTCGTGAAATTCTCTTGATTATCATCAATATGTATGAGCTTATTATTCAGTAATGTTAATTGATCCCATGCGTTACTTGTAAACTCACCTAGTGAGGAGCCTATAACAACTACAGTGTCTACCGTTTCGTTTTGAAGGGTTCTATTAGCACTTTTATGCCCCGCAAAGCCGATAACACCCCTATAGGATGGGTGATAGGGGTTAATGAAGCTTTTACCATCTGGCGTAGCTACAAATTCGATGTCTAGTTCATTAATGCATTGGGCGATTAAACCACTACAGTTTTTTGTACCAGCACCTATTACGAAAATAAATTTTTTTGAATGACGGAGTTCAGTTAATAGATCTTGTATGATTTCCTCGTCTTTTAAAACCGGTCGGCGTAATAAATTATCTATATTAGTTTTTGTTTGTTTAATGGGTACACTGCTTTTTAGAATATCAGCAGGAATACTCAGATGCGTCGGTCCACCAGGGTTGCTAAAAGCAGACATGATGGCAGATACAAGTTTGTGCTCAAACTGCTCTACATCTGTAACGTAGCTGGTGTATTTAGTGAAAAAGTGAAACATACCTGAAACGTTAATTCCAGTATCTCCCGACTCTTGCATGGCTTTTTTGCCAACTTTATCCTGCGATGTCTGAGGAGTAATAATGAGTAGCGGGGTGTTGTTTTCATAAGAAGAGGCAACACCGGTGATCATATTTGTTGCACCTGGGCCGGTAGTGGAGCAGCAGACACCTAGTTTCCCGGTATTTCTTGCATAGGCGTCGGCCATAAAAACAGCCCCTGTTTCATGTCTAGCGGTGATAGCTTTTATGCCGCCACGTTTCTCACTTTTAGCTAAGGCATTGTAGAGTGGTTCGATAGCACCCCCTGGAATGCCGAAAACATATTCAACACCAATTTTTTCTAAATAATCGAGGAGAAGCTCGCATGTGGCGATTTCATTTTGTGGAACTGCTTGTGTTAGGGTTAAACTCATCCGGTTCTCCATTGGATTTTTAAATACATAACAATCAATAAGTTAGTAGATTAACTTAAATTATTATATTAAGTTTAATAAAATTAATATAATTGTCCCTGTTTGTAAAGCCTTAATTTTGGGAGAAGAGAAAAACTTATGCTCTGAAAAATCATATTCTTAATGAGCCTAGCCAATAGGCAATAATTAAATAATGTGCTATTTGATTAGTGCTGGGGAGGGGGGAGGTGTTGAAGTACGTCAACATCGTCTTGATGATGGTATTGACGTACTTCAATAAACAACCTTAACTATTACAACTTAACGATTAGGGATATGCAATGCTCTCTTATCAACAGCGAGGGCAGCTTCATGCAGTGCCTCAGAAAGTGTTGGATGGGCATGAATGGTTAATGCGAGATCTTCAGTGCTAGCAGAGTACTCTAGCGCCAATACTGCTTCAGCGATAAGCTCAGAAGCTTGGGCGCCGATAATGTGCACACCTAGAATTTGATCTGTTTCTTCATCAGAGATGATTTTGACCATACCCGTGGTATCGCCTAGGGCTTGGGCACGACCACTCGCTGCAAAAGGGAACGTGCCTATTTTTACTTTTATACCTGCAGATTTAAGGTGTTGTTCGGTTTGCCCAACCCACGCAATTTCAGGACCAGTGTAGATAACATTTGGAATAACATCGTAGTTTATTTCAGGTTCTTCACCGTAAATGACTTCAGCGACGGCAACGCCTTCTTCAGAAGCTTTATGAGCAAGCATCGGCCCACGAATCAAATCACCAATCGCATAAACACAAGGTTGACTTGTTTGCCAGATCTCATCAACTTCAATAAAACCGCGTTCATCAAGTTCAATTGGAGACTCTGGAGCAAATAAATTATCTGTGTTGGGCCTGCGACCAACCGATACGATCAATTTGTCCAGTTCTATGGTATGTTCGCCTGAAGCATCTTCATAATTGACAGTTACTTTTTTAGCTTTTGTGGTCGCCTTGGTAACGCGAGCACCCATTTTGATATCAAGTCCTTGTTTCTTAAATTGCCGTTTGGCTTCTGCTGCTATTTTTGTATCTACTGCCGGTAAAAACTCATCTTGGGCTTCAAGTAACACAACATCCGACTCTAAGCGGTTCCATACGCTGCCTAATTCCAGGCCAATGACACCGGCCCCAATTACGCCTAATTTTTTAGGTGTTTTATCAAAATTCAGTGCGCCAGTGGAGTCGACAATATTTATATTATCGACAGGGGCAGAGGGGATATCGATAGGGCGTGAGCCGGTTGCTAAGATAATGCTGTCTGCTGAAATAACAGAAACATCATCAGTGTTGCTAGTGATTTCGACTTGCTTCCCTGCCAGTAATTTTCCGCGACCATGAAAGCTGGTGACTTTATTAGCCTTAAAGAGACCACTGATGCCACCGGTAAGACGACTTACGATATCGTCTTTGTTTTTGATCATTGTGGGCACGTCAATCTTCAGCCCAGTTACTTTGATGCCATGCTCATCTAAGCCGTGGTTTAACTGTTCATAATGATGTGAGGACTCAAGTAGAGCTTTAGACGGTATGCAACCGACATTTAGGCAGGTGCCACCAAGGGATGCTTTATTGTTTTTATCAGTAAACTCATCAACGCAGGCTGTTTTTAGGCCAAGTTGAGCGCAACGAATAGCGGCGACATAACCACCCGGTCCACCGCCGATGACAACAACGTCAAATTTATTATCTAAACTCATGGGGTGCTCCCTATTAAACGTTTAACAGTAATCTTGCGGGGTCTTCTAAGAAGTCTTTTATAGTGACTAAAAAGGACACTGCTTCTTTACCATCGATAATTCGATGATCATAAGATAAGGCTAGATACATCATAGGACGTATAACCATTTCACCGTTTTCTACCATCACTCGTTGGTTAATGGCATGCATACCCAAAATAGCACTTTGTGGTGGGTTCAAAATAGGAGTCGACATCATTGAGCCAAATACACCACCATTAGTGATTGTAAATGTACCGCCGGTTAGATCATCGATGCCTAATTTTCCATCACGGGCTTTGATACCAAATTCAGCAATACCGCTTTCAATGGCGGCAAAATTTTTCAGGTCTGCATCTCTCAGTACCGGCACTACTAAGCCGCGAGGTGATGAAACGGCAATGCCGATATCATAATAACCATGGTAAATAATATCTTGTTCATCAACAGAGGCGTTGACTGATGGGAAAAGCTTAAGTGACTCAACGGCTGCTTTAACAAAAAATGACATAAAGCCTAATTTTGTATCATGAACTTTCGAGAATTGATCTTTATATTTACTGCGAATGTCCAGAATAGGCTGCATGTTTACTTCGTTAAACGTTGTTAACATGGCCGTGTTTTGCTGTGCTTGAATTAAGCGCTCTGCAATTTTTGCTCGAAGGCGTGTCATCGGCACGCGTTGTTCTGCACGCTCACTTGTTGGTAAGGTTGGCATTGGTGTTGCCTTAGCCGCTTTGCTCGGTGCCGAATTGCTCATGGTTGCTGAAGCTGTTGTGACGCCATTACTAGACTGTTGCTTGATATGGTTTAGCACATCGGTTTTGGTGATTCTGCCGCCTTTACCTGAGGCTGCAATTTGTTGGGGGTCTAATCCATGCTCAGCAACGAGTTTTCTAACAGCAGGACTAAGTGCTTCAGTTGAACCTGAATTTTTTTCAGCAGGTAAAGTCGTTGTTGCTGGTTCTGATTTTGCCGGTGTTGCTTTTGGGCTTGGGGTTTCTGGTTTGGCGCTACCAGCTTCTATGCGAGCCAGCAATTGGCCACTTAATACAGTAGAACCTTCTGGCTCAATGATTTCTGCTAACACACCATCGGACAGGGCAGGGACTTCTAAAACTACTTTATCTGTTTCGAGGTCAACTAGATTTTCATCTTTTAAAACGGTGTCACCGGCTTGTTTATGCCAAGTTACTAAAGTGGCATCGGCAACGGATTCTGGAAGGCTAGGTACTACGACTTCAATGCTCATGTTTATTCCTTTTTTTTAAAGTCTATTTTTTAATAAAGTGCTGTATGGATTAATTTTTGTTGCTGTTCAACATGTAGGCTAAATTGACCAACGGCTGGTGATGCTGACATAGGCCGACCTGCATATTTAAGTTCTAGCTTCTCGCTGAGTAAATCAAAAAACCGATGTCTAATTTGGTACCAGGCACCTTGATTTTTGGGCTCTTCTTGACACCAAACGAGTTGTTTTAATTGAGGGTATTGCTCAAACGACTCATGTAGCTCATCGATAGGGAATGGGTAAAGCTGTTCGGCTCTGAAAATAGCAACGTTTTCAAGGCCATCGCTTCTGCGCTGTTCGAGTAAATCATAATAGACTTTTCCAGAGCAGACGATCAGTCTTGTGACTTTATTAGGATCAATATCATCCACTTCTTGAATCAGTGGGTGAAACTTGCCTTCAGTGAGCTCTTCTAAGGTAGATGTTGCTAGTTTGTGGCGCAGTAAACTCTTAGGGCTCATTATAATCAGTGGTTTACGGAAGTAACTCAATGTTTGGCGGCGTAATAAATGAAAGATCTGTGCTGGTGTCGATGGAACACAAACTTGCATATTATGTTCGGCGCATAATTGTAGGTAACGCTCTAAACGGGCTGATGAATGTTCAGGACCTTGGCCCTCGTAACCATGAGGTAATAACATAACAAGACCACAGATACGTCCCCATTTTGTTTCACCTGAGCTTATAAATTGATCCATCAGCACTTGTGCACCATTGGCGAAATCACCGAATTGTGCTTCCCATATAACTAGATCATCGGGTTCTGTTGTGGAGTAGCCATACTCGAAACCTAGAACCGCTTCTTCAGATAGAAAAGAATCATAGAGAGAGAATCTACCTTGTTCTAGAAACATATGTCTTAGCGAGGTATAGGTCTCACCATTTTGTGTATTATGCAAAACGGCATGGCGGTGGAAAAATGTTCCGCGGCCTACGTCCTGCCCCGTCATTCTAATATTTCTACCTTTACTTAGTAATGTCCCATAGGCCATGTTTTCAGCATAACCCCAGTCGATAGGTAAGGCGCCAACAGACATTTTTTTTCTGCTTTCTAGTACTTTTTCCACTCGGTTTTGAAGTGAAAATTCCGGTGGTAAGGTAAGCATGAGGTCGGAGATCTCATGAAACTCTTTGGCAGGTACCGTGGTGTCGCAAGGGTCATCCCACTTGCTTGATAAAAAGGCATTCCATTTGGCAACAAACGGGTTAACTTTATGTTCTAAAATTGGCCGTGAGACAATTTCACCTTTTTCTAGAGAAGAACGATACTCCGACTCTAAGTTTTTCGGCACGTCGGCAGATAATGAGCCTTCATTAACAACACGATCGGCGTAAATTTTACGCGTAGTCGGTAGCTCACGAATAGTTTTATACATCAATGGTTGAGTCACAGCCGGTTCATCCGCTTCATTGTGGCCACGTCGGCGATAACAAACCATGTCTAAAACAATGTCTTGTCTAAACTCATGACGGAAATCAACGGCCAGCTGAGCTGCAAACAAAACGGCTTCTGGGTCATCTGCATTAACATGCAGAATAGGGGTTTCCAGCATTTTAGCCACATCGGTAGCATACAATGTTGATCGTGTATCAGCAGGGTTACTGGTGGTAAAGCCGATTTGATTATTGATAACAATGTGAATCGTGCCGCCTGTACCATAGGCACGGGTACGAGACATTTGCAACGTTTCCATGATCACGCCTTGACCAGAAAAAGCCGAATCACCGTGTATTTGAATAGCAACAACTTCATCTTCGCCTGTTTCACCGCGTCGATCTTGTCTTGCACGTACTGAGCCTTCAATAACTGGGTTGATAATTTCTAAATGAGAAGGGTTGAAAGCCAAGGCAAGGTGCATTTCCCCTCCTGGCGTATTAATGTCCGAGGAGAAGCCCATGTGATACTTTACGTCGCCAGAGCCGTCTTTGGCTGGAGAGGCAGAACGCTTGCCTTCAAACTCTTCAAAAAGAATGGATGGCTTTTTACCGAAAATATTGACGAGAACATTCAACCGGCCACGGTGAGCCATGCCTATAACGGTTTCTTTGACGCCATGCTCACCTAGTCGTTGAAGCATTTCATCAAGCATCGGAATTAAGCTTTCCCCACCTTCTAGTGAGAAACGTTTTTGCCCAACATAGGTTCTGTGCAGGTGGTTTTCAATGCCTTCAGCGGCGGTCAGTAGCTTTAGTAGCCATTTTTTCTGATCGGCCTCAAGGTTTAGGCGAGCGCGTGGGCCTTCCATACGGCGTCTTACCCAAGAGCGCATTTCAGTGTCGCTAATGTGCATGTATTCAACACCAATACTGTTGCAATAGGTTTCTTTGAGTATTGGCAGAATATCTTTCAGTGCTAATTGTTCAGGCGTGTTGTGTAAGGTACCTGTGTCAAACTGCGTATTAAGGTCAAGCTCACTTAACCCATGAAAAGCGATATCTAATTCAGCAATTAGTTGTGATTTTGGTGGTGTTAGTGGGTTTACATTAGCTTGTTTATGACCATTAATTCGATATGAATTCATCAGTCTTGAAACAGCAGCTTGTTTGGCTAATTGCTCTGAAGAAAGGCCGCCTTGAATGACACGAACTCCGGTGGGAGCCTTGGCGAGGTTAGAAAAGTGTTTTTTAATAGATGAATGGGGGATATCAACTGTTTCAGCATTCGATCGTATGGAATGAAACTTTTCTCGCCATTGCTCATCAACTGATTCTGGGTCATTGAGGTATTGCTCATATAGGTCTTCAACAAAGTTTGCATTAGCACCATTTAGGGCGGAAGTGCTTTTAAATAACTGCATTAAATTGTTCATTAAAATATTCCGTCTGTCTAAATTTATGTAGGGGTTTGTAAGTGTAATCGAGTTTTAAGAAAAGATAAGGGTTTAAATTACTCATTTTGTTAATGCTTAATATTTAGCACTATAGTGGTGCCCCGAGCAGGATTCGAACCTGCGACTTCACCCTTAGGAGGGGTGCGCTCTATCCAGCTGAGCTACCGAGGCCATATTAAAGAATTGTCAAATGTATTTTAAAAATGGAACCCTGATTAATTCGCGTCAAATAATATCACTATTGGGCTTTTTAGGGATAGCGCAAAACGCTTATTTTTATAGCTTTGTGAACTTGAGGGAGGCTATTTTTTTGCGCGTTCGCGTTCACATGCGGTAATAAATTTATGGATCTCTCTTTTTTCTTGGCTGGTCAAGTTAAGGAATTCGCAGCCGACGCGTGTAAAGCCTTCTAACGGAGACTTTTTTACAGAGCAAACGGTTAAATCTAACTGAATAGTGCTACCGTCTTTAAGGGTCATGCTGGCAGGCGTTAGAATAGAGCCTTTTTTCACATAAGAGTTTGAATAAACCGCAATGCAAATACCGCCGAAGCTAACATCGTAAACATAGCCTGAAATAAGGTTTTCAGAAAACTGAATGGCAGCGGTAAATTTATACTTTTCGATATTCTCAATGGGTACTCTGAAGAAGGATCTTTTTTGGGGGTGATATATTTTTTCGGGCATCGCCATCAGGTAGCTGCCATCGTGCAATGTGCCGGTAATAGTTGAGCTAAAATTAAAAGGAACGGCGTGATGCTTGGCGTTAACTTGTATAACCGTGCCGGGTAGCATTTTAAGATGAGCGGCTCGGTTATTTAATTGATCGAGTATTAATTCGTTTGTTGATACGTCAAGTAATCTACTGGTGCACTCTAATTGATTATCGAATACCAGCGAAACTTGTACATGCGACTCCATTAGAATTTGCAACATGTGTTTAATACGAGAGGGCCGAACGATAAAATTTGGGTTAGGGTTGGGTGTTTGTTCCTCTTCTTCTGAGCGCAATAATGACTTTAGACTGGATATAAAGTTCACGTGTAATTAAGCAATGGAGATGTTTCTTGATACTTTACTGTTAGCGGCATGCCCGTCTGCCCCGTATGTAGAAGTGGTTGTGCTCGCTTGTCCACGTAAAACATCCAGTGAGCGTTGGGTGTGTCGACGATTAAGCTCAATAATGGAGCCGTTTATTTGATTCAGTTTTTTATTGTCTTCCGCTAAAGCTTGAATGTTGGACCAGGCTTTTTCTAGTAATGTCTTGATACCTCCAGATGCTAAGCTGGAAAGGGCGTCTGAAAAACCGTAAAGACCTTTGTTGATATTCATGTTTCTTAAAAAAATATGCGTGGTTTTGGTGTGGTTTTCTAGGTGGGTAACTAAGGCTTTTTTTTCGTCAGAAAGTTCCAATAATTGTTGACTGTCTTTCAGCTTCAAAACGGCTTGTTCTTTTTTTAAGGTGCTGTTTAATTGACCTGAGATGTGCTCAAGCTGTTGTATTAGTTCAATAAGTTGATCCGATGATTTTTTTGTCATGATGATTTCTTTTTAAGGTGAAGCGCTGTTTCACTTTTAATAATTCGATCAGCTATTTTTTCATTATCGATGTTGTACTGACCCTCTTCAATGGATTGGCTAATGGCCTCTATACGACCGGTATCAATAACAGGAATGTCTTGAAGAGACTGTTCAATTTGTTGGAGTTTGGATGCGTTTTCAGTTAAATCAATACTATCACTATCAGCTGTTTTAGTAGCGTTTTTGGCGCTACTTTTGGTGTTTTTCTTGGTGTTATTTGCTTTGTTAACAGGGCTCTGAGCTGATTTATGGCCGGTTTTTTTGATATTAATAGACATAATAATTCCTGTGGCTATGCATCACCTGTATCGGCGATTTGTAAGGAAACTTGATGGTTAATAGACGCTCTCATATGCTTACTCTAACAGTTTGCGAATCAGAAATAATTCCTTGGATGATTTTTTTGGTTTTAATGTTTTTCACTTTGATTTTGTCATTTTTGCCTCCGGCCATCAATGCAATGCCTTTCATGCTGATTTGGAAGCCTTTGTTTTTTGCAATGATTGTGATGTTGTCACCTTTTTTAATAAGGGTTGGGGTTGACAAAATATTGACACTGACAAGATCGCCTCGGCGAACTCGCCTTTTTAAGACATGATTTATCGCATGTTTAGACTCTGATAAGTAAGCGGATCGATGTCCTGTCAGTTCAATTCTTTTTAATGTAACGTCAGATTCTTTAAGAAGGTGCCCTTTGTTGAACGGCTGGTTAAAAACCAAAGCATGGCTGAAAAGTTGAACCTGTGCCGTCATAAATATTCGCCAAGGAGTCTGCGATATGCATTCAATTTTTAATGTATTTTTTCCTGGTTTTACAGGCGCTTGGGTGAGGCTTATGTCAATCTCTGAAGAACATTTTTTGAGTTTGAGACGTGAGTCTATGTTTTGAACGGTAATACTGTGTTCTAAATGTTGCTTAGCCAGTCTGTCGGTTAAATAGGTATGTGCATTGTCCAGAATATTTTGATGATCTTCAAACGGTTGTTCTGTTGCAAAGAGCAGCGGAGAAAACAGCAGTAAGAAAGTGATTAGTGTTAACAATGATTTCATAAACGTTATGTGCAATATCGTGACGATGTATAGGTTAGAAATATATATGCATTAAATATGCCGTAATAAAGACATTTCTAAAATGGAACCGGAGATGATAATAACGAACCGTTTAGATAGTTCTATATAAGGTAATGCAGAGGAAGGGGTGATTGGTACAAGCTTACCCCGTTATTAAAAGTATGTAATTTTGTCCCCAATGCTTTCCGCTTTGCCGCTTTTTTGCCGTTCTTGCCGCTATTTGCCCACCCTTTTATTTTTATAACCTATTGATTTAATTAGATTAAAAAAATGGCATGGTTTCTGCTTTATTGTTTTCAACGAAACAGGAGTGACAGATGGCAACAACGATTGACTCATTATTTGGTGTACACGAACAAGCGCTTATTTATCGTTCTAAACGCGCTGAAGTATTAGCCTCTAATATGGCTAATGCCGATACGCCAGGCTATAAAGCAAGAGACTTTGATTTTAAGTCAGTTTTAAACAGGCTCAACACAGCGGCAGGTCATGTGACACAAACACATCATCAGCATATTGGGTTTGATAAAACACCCGCGACGGTTGCTCTTGCTTATCGTACACCGTTAAGCGCTTCGCTAGACGGTAACACGGTGGATGCACAGGTTGAGCAAGCAAAGTATGCGCAAAATGCAATGGACTATCAAACGTCTCTGCGTTTTGTGAACGGCAAAATTTCCAGTTACCTTTCAGCACTAAGGGGTGAATAAGCATGTCTTTATATAATATTTTTGATGTGGCAGGTAGCGGAATGAGCGTACAAACAACCCGCTTAAATTTGGTGGCCAGCAATATGGCGAATGCTGAAACGGTAAGCAGCAGTACCGGTGAGACATATCGTGCGCGCCAGCCAATTTTTGCTGAAGTGTTAGACGGAGCAATGGCTAACCAACAATCGGCCGCAAAAAAAGTTCGCGTATTGGGCGTGGTCGAAAGCCAGTCGCCTCTTCGCAGCGAATATGCGCCGCAACACCCAATGGCGAATCAAGACGGATATATTTTTAAGCCAAACGTTAATGTGGTTGAAGAAATGGCCAACATGATGTCTGCAAGTCAAAGCTACAAAAATAATGTTGAAGTGCTAAATACGGCAAAGCAACTTTTACAACAAACATTAAAAATTGGTCAGTAACGGAGAATAACCATGTCAGAAGTCGATTTTAATACGCTACAAAGTTTAGGCCTTGCTCAACAAAGTACGGCGACAAATACCAGTAAATCAAACAGTGATCTAGGGCAGGGCGATTTCCTCAAACTGATGGTTACACAGCTAAATAACCAAGACCCCATGAAGCCAATGGAAAGTGGTGATTTCTTAGGTCAAATGGCACAATTTAGTACAGTCACTGGCATTGATGGATTGAATACCTCTTTCTCAGAATTTGCGTCATCTGTATCAAATGACCAAGCTCTACAGGCAGCTAATTTAGTGGGAAGAAGGGTTAATGTTCCGCTACAGGCAGGTGTCTTAACAACGGGAGGCTCAATTGATGGAGAGCTGACGTTACCGACCAGTTCACCAGACGTTTCAATCAATATTACTGACCAAGCAGGGCAGATAGTGCAGACCATTCCACTAGGAACACAATCTGCAGGCACTGTTGCTTTCTCATGGGATGGCAAACGTTCAGATGGAACGGTGGCATCTCCGGGGCTTTATAACGTTGATGCTAAAGCGCGTATCGACGGTCAAAATTTTGAATTGGATACACAAATTTCGGCAGATGTTGACAGCGTTACCTTGGGCGGCCTAGGTAAACCATTGCAACTGAACCTGTCGGGTCTAGGCAGTGTGCCATTTAGCAATGTTTCAAGAATATTTTAAACACGTTTAGGAGAATACTATGTCATTTCGTACTTCATTAAGTGGGCTTGATGCCTCAGCAACTGATTTATCGGTGATTGGTAACAATATTGCCAATGCCTCTACAAATGGTTTTAAAGAGTCCCGTACAGAGTTTGCCGATGTGTTTGCTACCTCTTTTACAGGTGTGTCTGGTAATACACCGGGTAGTGGTGTTCGTGTTGCCAGTGTGTCGCAGCAGTTTGGCCAAGGTAATGTTGAATTTACCTCCAGTAGTTTAGATCTAGCGATCAACGGTGATGGGTTTTTTGTTCTAAGTGATAATGGAACTAATGTTTATACTCGGGCGGGTGCTTATTCAACCGATAAAGATGGCTTTGTTGTTGATAGTTCTGGACGACAGTTACAAACATTCCCATCAAATGGTAATGGTACATTTAATACTGGGAACCTAGCCTCATTACAGTTAAGTACGGGTGACTCAGCACCGTCGGCAACAACCAGTGTTGAACCAACATTAAACCTAGATTCTCAACAAACTGTTCCATCAACGTATACGACTTTCCCGATTGATCCAACAGAATTTAGTGCAACAGATGCGGATAGTTACAACTATTCAACATCAACAACGGTTTTTGACTCATTAGGCAATGATTTTCCTGCCACGATGTATTACGTTGCAAGTGACCCCAGTAGTAATGAATGGCAAGTGCATACGTATGTAGATGGTAACCCATTAACATTAAATGCGGGAGCCGATGACTTTTTGACGATGACCTTTGATAGCCTCGGTTCATTTCAAAGTATTGCTGAGGCGGCAACGCCCAGTAGTGGCAATGTTGCCTTTGATGCATTGCCAATGAGTAATGGGGCTGCAAACTTAGCGTTAAACTTTGATTACTCGGATACTACCCAATATGGCGGCGATTTTGCTGTTAACTCACTGAGTCAAGATGGATTTGCATCTGGTCGTCTAAGCGGCATCAGTGTTGATGAGGCAGGTATTGTTTCTGCAACGTTCACCAATGGTCAATCCACAGAGTTAGGTCAGGTAGCGTTGGCAACCTTTCCCAATTCACAGGGTTTGCGTCAATTAGGCGATACGTCTTGGGCCGATACATTTGCTGCTGGAGACCGAGTGATTGGTTCTGCTGGTACGGCAGGCTTTGGCTCACTTCAATCTGGTGCGCTTGAAGCCTCTAATGTTGATATTGCAACGGAGTTGGTGAGTTTGATTACTGCTCAGCGTAATTTCCAAGCGAATGCTCAAGCGATTTCAACTGAGAATGAAATCCAAACGGCCATTATTAATATTCGATAATCACTGATTCAAGAAGAGAGAAATTAAATGGACAGTAGCCTTTATGTAGCAATGAGCGGTGCCAAGCAAGCGATGTTGGCGCAAGCGGTGAATTCGCATAATTTATCGAATGCGAATACCACGGGCTTTAAAGCTGATTTGTCTCAATTTAGAAGCATGCCAGTATATGGCGCAGGGCTTCCGTCGAATGTCTATGCGATGGCTGAGCGCCCTGGAATAGACTTTGACCACGGCACCATACAGTCAACAGGCCGAGACTTAGATGTCTCTATTAATGGTGATGGCTGGTTAGCTGTTCAGGCAGAAGATGGCACCGAAGCCTATACCCGTGCGGGCGATTTGAGAATTACACCCAATGGGGTGCTAACAACCGGTACAGGCTTAGCAGTGATGGGTGGCGGTGGTCCTGTGGCGATACCAGAGGCTGACAAGGTGGAAATTGGAAGCGATGGCACGATTAGTATTATTCCACTGGGTGATAGTGCGGCAACATTATCAACCATCGATAGAATTAAATTGGTGAACCCTGAGCTATCAGATGTTGAAAAAGGTAAGGATGGTTTATTCCGATTAAAAAGCGGACTAGATGCTCAACCCAGTGCCGAAGTGCGTTTGGTATCAGGATCTGTAGAAGGTAGTAATGTGAGTGTTGTCAACGCGATGGTCAGCATGATTGAGCTGGCTCGAAATTTTGAGTTACAGGTCAAAATGATGAAAACAGTCAGTGAAAACGAAGCAGCAAGCGCTCAATTGATGCGCGTCAGTTAGGAGAGTTAAATGTCAACGCAAGCAATGTGGATTAGTAAAACGGGACTAGAAGCGCAACAAACGCGGATGTCGGTTATTTCAAACAACCTAGCCAACGTTAATACAACCGGTTACAAAAAGTCGAGAGCGGTGTTTGAAGACTTGTTGTATCAAAATGTACGACAAGTTGGAGCGCAATCGTCACAAGATAACATCTTGCCGACGGGGTTGCAGATTGGTACAGGGGTTCGTACGGTTGCTACTGAAAAAACGCATACCCAAGGGACTATTCAGCAAACAGGAAACTCGCTTGATATTGCGGTAAATGGCCGTGGTTTTTTCCAGATTTTAAGACCTGATGGCAGTATTACCTATACACGTGATGGCAGCTTTAAACTGGATGGCGATGGCCAAATGGTAACATCAGGCGGTTACCCATTAGAGCCCTCTATTTCCATTCCAGAAGATGCCTTAAGTGTTACTGTCGGTGTGGATGGCACGGTGTCAGTTTTACAAGCCGGTAATTCTACGCCAAGTCAGGTAGGCAATATTACACTGGCCGACTTTATTAACCCAACAGGTCTAGACCCCATTGGTGAAAATCAGTTTAGGGAGTCTTTGTCCAGTGGTAGCCCAACGGTAACGACACCGGGCGAAACAGGCGTGGGTCTGTTATCAGGTGGTTCATTAGAAACCTCTAACGTGAACGTTGTAGAAGAGTTGGTCAGCATGATCGAAACTCAACGTGCGTATGAAATGAACTCAAAGGCCATCTCAAATTCAGATGAAATGCTACAACGTTTAATGCAGGATTTATAAACAAGGAATCATGATAATGAAAACCCTTAAACTCTTTGTCTTAGTGTTCATGCTATCCGGTTGCGCGATGATGGATAATATGAGTAAACCTCGCCACGATCCGGAGTATGTGCCTGCTAAGCCGACCTCTTATCAAGTGCCACAAAGCAATAATGGTTCTATCTATCAAGCGGGTTATGAGGTGAGTTTATTTGAAGATATAAGAGCCAGAAGAATCGGTGATATTTTAACGATTAATTTGGTTGAAAAAACCAATGCAAAGAAACAAGCCGATACTGATATCAAAAAAGATAACAGTACTTCAATTTCTACGCCTACCATTTTGGGTATGAGTGACCCCTCTAAATTTGGTTTGAATCTTGATAGCAGTTTGGCTTCAGCGAGTGACTTTGCAGGTGAGACTGAAAGCACACAAAATAATAGCCTCAGCGGTAGCATTACCGTTAGCGTGATAGATGTCTTACCGAATGGCTATTTAAAAATTCGTGGTGAAAAGCGTGTTCGTTTAAATCAGGGTAATGAGTATATTCGCTTATCGGGCATTATTCGTCCAACCGATATTAACCCCGATAATAGTGTGGAATCTACAAGAATTGCCGATGCCACTATCATGTATACAGGTGAAGGTGCACTGGCAGATGCTAATAAAATTGGTTGGTTAGCACGTTTCTTTATCAGTGCGGTGTTCCCGTTTTAGGAGAAGGTGATGAGATATTTTAAAATAGTATTGGTTTTGTTAGCAATGAGCATCACAAACGCTAATGCCGAGCGAATTAAAGACCTAGCCTCTATTACAGGTGTTCGCTCAAACCAATTAGTGGGGTATGGTGTGGTGGTTGGTTTAAATGGAACCGGCGACAAGGTGAAATCGGGGGATTTTACTTCCCAGAGTTTGCGCAGTATGTTGAGTCAAATGGGCGTTAAAATCCCATCAAATGTGCAAATAAAATCTAAAAATGTTGCAGCCGTTATTATTCACGCTTCATTACCTGCTTTTGCAACACCAGGGCAAATGATTGACGTGACCGTTAATGCGATTGGCGAGGCGAAAAGTTTACGCGGCGGTAGCTTATTGATGTCTCCTTTAAAAGGTGCTGATGGAAAAGTGTATGCGATAGCGCAAGGTAATCTAGTTGTGGGTGGTTTGAGTGCATCGGGTAATGATGGTTCTAAAATAAGTGTGAACATACCCACCGTAGGTAATATCCCTAATGGTGCATCAGTAGAGCGCTCTGTTTATAGCCCCTTTAATGATGGTAATTCCTTAACGTTAAACCTGCATACCTTTGACTTTACAACTGCTAATCGCTTAGCAATGTCGATAAACCAAGCTATTGGTCCGCAAACATCACATTCAATAAACGGTGGCAGCGTTAAAGTGAATATGCCACGTGACCCAGCTCAACGGGTTGCTTTTATGTCATTGCTTGAAAATTTAGAAGTGCAGCCGGCACAATCAGCAGCGCGTATTATTATTAACTCAAGAACGGGTACGGTTGTCATAAACAATCAGGTCAAAGTACGTCCAGCGGCGGTCTCTCACGGTAATTTAACAGTGACCATTAACGAGAGTTTAAATGTTAGCCAGCCAGGCGGGTTTTCGGATGGGCAAACAGTTGTCACGCCACAAACAGATATAACCGTTACCGAAGAAGATAAACGCATGTTTGTTTTTGATCCTGGTGTATCGCTAGATGAAATTGTGCGGGCTGTTAACCAAGTGGGTGCGGGTCCAAGTGACTTGGTGGCGATCTTAGAGGCGCTAAAAGGCGCAGGCGCATTAACTGCAGAGCTGATTGTTATCTAATGAATATAAGTGGCTCACAAGCAGATGTTTATGCAGACTTTAATGGCTTAGCGCAATTAAAAGCTAAGGCCACTGGCGGGCAGGGTGAAAAACAAGAAGCCCTAGAGCAAGTGGCGCGTCAATTTGAGACCGTGTTTTTAAAAATGATGCTTAAAAGCATGCGAGATACGGTGCCTGATTCCGAGTTAATTGATGGTGAAAAAACAAAGTTTTATGAATCGATGTATGACGATCAAATTTCTCTAGATTTATCCAAACGGGGGCATTTGGGGTTGGCGGATATGATTGTTCAGCAAATGGGTGGCCAAGTAAAAAGCGAAAACATGGTGGCGGCACAGGGGTTGTCTGATTATCGAGAAGCCTCGGTACGAAGAATTCAAGGGGCCTTACAAGAAGTGAAAACGGCTGAGCCTTCAAGTAACGTAACAGCCATTAACTCACCAGAAGATTTTATTCATAAAATGTGGCCGCAGGCACAACAAGCAGCGCAAGAGCTGGGTGTGGATGCCAAAGTATTATTAGCCCAATCTGCCCTAGAAACCGGCTGGGGTAAACACATTATGCGAAATAAAATAGGCCAAAGTAGTCATAATTTATTCGGTATAAAAGCCTCGCATGGCTGGGAAGGCAAAACTGTTTCAGTACAAACGGTTGAGTACGAAAATGGTATTGCAGAAAAACGTCAAGCAACTTTCCGAGCATACGATAGTTACCAAGAGAGCTTTAACGATTATGTGCAGTTCTTGCAACAAAACCCACGTTATCAGCAGGCATTAACTCAAGTAGATTCAAACGAAGGGTTTGTAAAAGGTCTACAAAAAGCAGGGTATGCAACCGATCCTGCATATGCCCAAAAAATACTATCGATCCTTAATCGTGCGCAGCTTAGTGGTCTTACCGTTCCAGCTTCAGGTTTTGCCAGTTAGGCCGATACGTTAACAATGGAAGACATAATATGACATATCAACATTTAAAAAGAGCAGCCCTATGAGTGACTTATTACTCAATGGCTTGTCTGGTTTAACTGCCTTTAGAAGTGTGCTTGTCACGACCAGTCAGAATATTGCCAATGCTTCAACAGAAGGTTATAGCCGTCAACGGGTCGAGTTAGATGCTAATAATCCACAACTGGCTGGTGCTGGGTATATTGGTTCGGGTGTTAGTGCGACTAATGTTAGTAGGCTTTATGATGCTTTTTTAAGCACACAATATAGAAGCAGTAGTACTGCTGTGTCTGAATTAGAGACTTATTTAAACTTTGCTAACCAAATTGATGGTGTGTTAGCGGATGAAAATATTGGGTTAAGTACGGCCTTACAAGATTTTTTCAATGCGGTTCAAGCTGTTGCAGATGATCCAACATCTATTCCAGCACGCCAAGTGCTATTAACTGAAGGCGAGGTGTTGGAAAACCGTTTTGCTACATTAGACCGATTGTTTGATGGTGTTAGCACGCAAGTTAACGGTTCGTTACAGGGAAATATAGACGAGATAAATAGCCTATCTGAAAATATTGCTCTGATTAATGACAGGATCGCCAGCGCATTAGGTGGTTCGGATGGTAACTTGCCGAATGATTTATTGGATCAACGAGATAAATTAATTGATGATTTGTCTCAGTTAGTGAATGTAAAAACCAATGAGCAAGAAAATGGTGCGGTCAATGTTTTTATTGGTAATGGGCAAACCTTAGTCTTAGGTAATACGAACAATACACTGGCTTTGCAGCCGTCTACATTAGACCCTACTAGAGTTGATGTTATTTTTCAGCAGGGCGGCGCTGATACAGCTATTACCCAGTTTATGACAGGGGGTGAAATAGGGGGCGCCTTACGTTTTAAAGATGAGGTGTTAGATGAAGCGGTTCATGCCTTAGGTGAAATAGCTATCGGTCTGTCATTCTCAGTAAATAATCAACATGCCAATGGTATCGACCTAGAGGGCGAACAGGGGCTAAACTTTTTTAGTACAGCAAATATTACCCATGTTAAGGCCGATGCCAACGCAGGCTCATTGGCTGTCAGTGTTTCCGATCCATCACAAATAATTAATAGCGATTATCGTGTTACAACGGATGGGACGGCGCTACCAAATACAGCCTATAACATTACACGGTTATCTGATAATACCTCTATCAGTGGTGTTATATCGTCTGGAGCATCGGTTGATTACGATGGGCTAACCTTCGATTTATCATCGGCAAATGTTAATAATGAGTATAGAGTGATCAGCCCAACACGTTATGCGGCTGAAAATTTCTCATTAGCGTTAACTGACCCTAAAGATATTGCTGTTGCGCTTCCGGTTGTCTCAGAGCAAACCGTCAGCAACTCTGGAACTGGCGGTTTAAGTAATGTGGCGGTGACTGGTTTATCAGCATCATCGTTACCGGCTGGTGTTGTTTTAACGTATGACAATACATTAAAACAATATACGGTTAGTAATGCTACGGGAGGGCCCTTGGCCTACGATGCAGCAACAAATAACGGCGATAGCTATACGGTTAATGTCGCTGGTTTTGGCGATATTAGCTTTACCCTAACCGGTCAGCCTGATGAGGGTGATACCTTCTCATTGGTTGATAATTCAGGTGGCACGGGTGATAACCGAAATGGGCATTTCCTTGCTGGGTTGCAAACGAATTTGAGTTTGTCCGGTGGTACCGCCTCATTTCAAGATGTTTACGGTCAAGTTATTGCCGATGTGGGTCGCCGGACACAGTCGGCTGAAGTTAATGCGGCTGCACAAAATGGTCTTTTGGCTCAAACCATCGCCTCCAAAGATGCTGTCAGTGGTGTTAATTTAGATGAGGAGGCGGCTAATTTAATTCGTTTTCAACAAGCGTATCAAGCCGCTAGTCAAGTTGTGTTAACGTCTCGTACAATTTTCGAAACGCTATTAGGAGCTTTCAGATAATGGTCGATAGAATTTCAACAAGCCTTGCTCAACAATTGGGTATTAATGCGATTATGTTTCAGCAGGCTCAAGTTAACCAAGCGCAGCAACAAATCTCATTAGGTAAACGGATACTTACACCATCTGATGACCCGTCGGGTGCAGCTCAGGTCCTCGACTTTAACCAATCCATCAGCCGAATCACGCAGTTTCAAACGAATATAAATTACGCAGAAAATCGTTTATCGTTGTCTGATACAACCTTGCAAAGTGTAACCAATAGTTTACACCGTGTCCGTGAATTAGCCGTGCAGGGGTACAACGATACAAATACGGCAGCTGACCGACAATCTATAGCAAACGAGATGTTTCAGCGTCTTGACGAAATGGTGGCGCTCGCCAATACCAAAGATGCTAATGGTGATTATCTGTATTCAGGTTTTAAAGGACAAACACAGGCGGTTACCGGTTCGGCTGCCACGGGTGTATTTAGTTTTCAAGGCGATCAAGGTCAGCGTTTGATACAGATTGGTGAAAACCGTACGGTGTCAGACAATAATTCAGGTGCAGAATTGTTTTTTAATCTGCAAGATAAAAATGGCAATGCAGAGGATGTGTTCACTACGTTATACAGTTTAGCGACGGATTTAGCGACCAATAGACCGGCGGTAGAAGAAACAGAGTTAACCTTTAATTCGGTGCCTTTAGATGCGCAGTCAATGACTATCAACGGTATTAATTATGAGTTTGATGATGGGACGGGGCCAGCGATTGCACCACCAAGCATAGCGGTGGATATTTCTGCTGCTGTAACGGGCGATGACGTAGCTGCTCTTTTAAATACGGCAGTTGCCAGTAACGATTCAACAGTTGATCTCGACCAAACTAATAATACACTCCGTATCATTGCTAACACGCCAGGTGAAGGAGAGCTGGCAATTGATGTATCGCTTACAAGCGCTGCCAGTGCAACGAATGTTTCTATCCCTTTATATGATCACTTGGATCAGTTAGATACCGCGTTGAACCGTGTTTTAGATGTGCGTTCTCAAATTGGTGCAAGGCTAAATGCACTAGATAGCCAACAAGAAACCAATCAAGACTTCTTATTAAACCTTCAAAGCGCAAAGTCACAGGTTGAAGACCTTGATATGGCAGAAGCGATCAGTCGATTTAATCTTCAAATAGTGAGTTTGCAGGCAGCACAGCAGTCATTCGTTAAAGTGCAAAATTTATCATTATTTAATTTATTATAATTAAATAAACCCTAGGTCGACTCTATAAATGTGGTGTCAATATTTTTGACTCATAGAGTCGATGTTTGAGGCTTGGTGATGCCACTTAGTTGTAACCTACAAAAAACTTAAAATAAATCCTAAAGAATATTTTTATAGCGCCGATACCTTAAGCGGAGGCGGTGAATATCTAGTCATACTCAAAGATATATCCGTCATGTTTTAGAAAAAGTAAGCATTAGGCTTACATAGGAGCAATAAAATGCCTCAATTTATTAACAGTAATATTGCGTCTTTGACGGCGCAACGTAACTTAGATACATCACAAAGTTCGTTAAACACGTCGTTACAAAGACTTTCTTCCGGTTTACGTATTAACAGTGCTAAAGACGATGCGGCCGGCCTTGCCATTTCAGAGCGCTTTACCACACAAATTCGTGGTTTAAACCAAGCGTCTCGAAATGCAAACGATGCTATCTCTCTTTCTCAAACAGCTGAAGGCGCATTGGGTGAGATTGGTAACAACTTGCAACGTATTCGTGAGCTAGCGATTCAGTCTGCTAACTCAACAAACTCATCATCAGATAGAGCGGCGTTAAACTTAGAGGTGCAACAACGTTTAGCTGAGATTGATAGAGTCGCAGGACAAACATCATTTAACGGTCAAAAAATTCTTGATGGCACGTTTGGTAGCGCCCAGTTTCAAGTGGGTGCAAATGTAGGCGAAACGATCAGCTTAGACTTATCAACAAGTACACGTCTGGACTCTATTGGAGCAGTAGCAACAGCAACATCATCGACTAATCTAACTGATCTAATTGATGGTACTGCCGCAACCTTTACAACGGCTGCTGCTGGTCTTGTTGCCGATTACTCTACGGTACCGGCCACTGCGGGTTCAGATACAATCACATTTGCAAATGCTCCTGCGGCGGCAAATGATACGATCACTGTCGAAGGCGTAGTTTTTACATTCCAAGATGCAGGCTCTGGTAACGCTGATGTTTATACTGTTGTTGATGCTAATAATGTAACAATTGCTACTGATTTTGCAGCTGATTCGGTTGCAACAAATGCAGACTCCTTTGCCGCAGCGTTTGCTGCAGCAAAAGCAGATTCGTTAACTACATCTGCCCTATCTGGATTAACGACAGAGTCGGATAATACTGATACCGTTACATTGTCAGATGTAAATGAAGGTACAGCAGCAACAGTCGGACGTACTGTTAGCGCTTCATTTGCAACACCGGGCAACATTGCGATTGTGCAAGATGTAACTGGTTCAGATGCTGACACATCAGCAAATAGTAACTTTACTGTTACGGCACCAGGTGGAAGCTTGTTCACAGTAACACTGGATACAAACATAACGGATGCGGCTGATTTGTTGGCAGCCATAACTGGATCAACAGGTTATGCTAGCGCAGGTTTTACGGCAGAAAGTGATGGTACTAATATTACTTTTACCGATGAGGATGCTTCTACTGGTAACTTTGCATTGGCGGGTTCAGAGACGGTAACTGCAATCACAGACGGTGATGTAGCTGGGGTAGCTGGCACATCAGTGACAGTAGCAGGTGATTTTAGTATACAAATAGGTACTCAGACAGCTTTTACAGTTGCTGATAGTACATATACCACAGCACAAAGCCTGGTAGACGCTATTAATACAGCGTTAAATGGTGAGGGTTCTGCGGCGCTTAATACTGATGGTACCTTGAACGTTGTTTCTAACGAAAGCATCACCGTGACGGGAACTACTGGTCTGACAACATTGGGTCTAGCTTCATCAACAGATGTATCTGGAAGTTTATCGACAGCTGCTGTGGATACTGTGGCTAATTCAGAAACGACCATTCGTCAGGTTGATTCTGCATTAACGGCTGTGAGTTCTTTGCGTAGTACGTTTGGTGCGATTCAAAACCGTTTTGAATCTACTATTGCTAACCTAGCAACTACCTCAGAAAACTTAAGTGCAGCGCGCTCACGTATTCAAGATGCTGATTTTGCAGCAGAGACTGCAGCGTTGACTAGAGCGCAAATTCTGCAGCAAGCAGGTTTGTCAATTTTGTCTCAAGCTAACTCGTTACCACAAAACGTATTAGCCTTGTTGCAATAGGGCGTTAAGGGTAAATACTGGCTTTATGAAAATAGAGCCAGTATTAATCTAAACAGGAGGTAGTTATGGAAACATTAAATTTAGTTAGTTCGGCACCAAAGGCGGTAACGTCTAAGGCGTCTAATGTTACCGTATCAACTGATAGTGTTATTGCACAGAAGGTAAGTAATCAGTCAATGGGTGGTCAAGCTTTGCCGGAAGAGGTAAGCGGTAGCCAGTCATCAGCTGCACAAAAAATTGAAGAAACGGTGAGTGATTTGAATAGCTTTGTTCAAAACGTTCAACGATCTATACAATTTAGTGTGCATGATGATACTGGTCGTTCCGTTATAACGGTAACAGATAAGGAGTCGGGTGATGTTATCCGGACTTTTCCGTCTGAAGATGTGTTAGCAATGGCAGCGTATTTGGCTGAAAACAAGGCGCAATCAGAAGATGCGGCTCGTGGTTTGTTGGTAAACGAAAGTGCGTAGGAGGCAAGCTTTTTGCATAGTTATTTCAGTATTATGTAAATAAGGAAACCATTATGTCAATTTCATCAGCAGGTATCGGGTCTGGAATAGATGTTAATACATTGATCACTCAGTTGGTTGAAGCAGAGGGTGTCGATAAATCAAACAGGCTTGACTTTAATGAAGCTGAATATTTAGGTGATATTTCAGCGTTTGGTTCTTTGAAAAGTGCTTTATCTATTTTTCAAGGGGCTGTTCGAGACTTGCAAGATACAGCGGATTTTCAACTCAGGTCTGCTTTATCCAGTAATGATGAGGTTTTTACTGCGACGGCTGATGAAACAGCGGATGTCTCGCAATATGGCATTGAAGTTGTTCAGTTAGCACAAGCGCACAAGTTGATAACAACCAGTGGTTTTGCTGATACGGATACAATAGGAGACGGCACCCTAACATTTACCCAGGGTGCTGATTCTTTTTCTTTAACGATTGATGCAACAGATACCCTAACGGATATTAGAGATGCGATTAATGCTGCCAATGATAATACAGGTGTTTCAGCTTCTATTATTAATGTCGATTCGGGGCAACAATTAGTTTTTACAGCAACATCTAGTGGTTTAGATAATGCAATAACAATAACAGCAGTCGATAGTGATGGCGAAAATTCAGATGAATTTGGTTTGTCACGTTTAGTCAATGCACAATTAAATACACCAAGCGCAGCTCAAGATGGCCAAATAAAAGTGGATGGTCAATTAATCAGCAGTAATAACAATACATTTTCGGATGTGCTGGATGGTATTACGATTAATGCTGTTTCAGTTGGTGCAGGTGAGCAGTTAACGGTTGCGCAAGACCGTGAGGCGATTACGTTTAAGATTGATACCTTTATTGCCAACTATAACGGCTTAGTTGATACCTTTAATACACTGGGTTCATACGATGCGGCGACAGAATCAGCAGGATTGCTATTGGGCGACTCTACTTTGCGCGGTATTAGTACATTAATAAGACAAGAAATTTCCTCTTCTGTGACTGGGCTTACAGGTCCTTTTAGCACGTTAGCAGAGCTAGGTATTACAACAGATGAAGAGGGGAAGCTATCCTTAAATAGCGAGACGTTAAACGCTGCTTTGGACAGTAATTTTGATCAAGTTGGACAATTATTTGCTGCGAGTAATGGCATCGCCAATACGTTAGATATGGCTATTGAGGGTTATATTGGCTCAAATGGAATCATTGATTCTAGAACAGCCGGTATACAAGTCAGCGTGGATGATATTGCCGATCAGCGAGAAGCACTAGATAGACGGTTAGTGTCCTTAGAAAGTAGGCTATTAAGTCAATTTACCGCCATGGATATACTGGTAAGTTCTTTACAAAATCAGAGTAATTTTTTAACACAGCAGCTGGCTAATTTACCAGGTGCTTATAATTCAAATAGTAATAATTAAAGTACATTTATAATTGGAGAATCCTATGAATGGCGCAACTGCATTAAAACAGTATCAACAAACATCCGTACATGGTGGTGTAATGGACGCATCACCACATAAGTTAATCCAAATGCTATTGGATGGGGCCTTATCGCGAATATTGTCTGCAAAAAGCGCTTTAAAGCAACAGCACGTTGCTAAGAAAGGTGAGCAAATTGGAAGTGCTATTTCAATTATTGAAGGACTTAGAGCGAGTTTAGATTTCAAACAAGGTGGTGAAATATCAAAGAATTTAGATGCACTTTATGAATATATTAATCACGTTTTATTACAGGCGAATATTAAGAATGATGCTGCCTTGCTTGATGAAGCGGGTAAGCTTTTGAGTCAAATTAAAATGGGGTGGGATGCAATAAGCCCTGATGCTGCGCAACGTTAATTTTTATGCCAAGTGATTTACAACGCCTTGACTCTATTCTTGCGGATACTGAAAAACTCATTCAGCTAGCTCAAGAGGGTGAATGGGATGTAGTGGTAAAGCTTGAAAAAGCACGCGATACAGACATACAGCATTTGTTTGAAACACCGCCAGAAATCGAAGCTGCAGTATTGGCAGAAAGTATTCAATTGGTGCTAGATAAAAATAAAATCCTAACTCAATTTTTATTGAGTCAGCGTGATAGCCTTCGTATGGAAATGTCGCAAGCAGGGCATGCACATAAAGCTATTAATGCCTATTTAACAACAGGTTAATAGTTAGAAATAAGCTATTTAATGGTTGTGTCAGTCTTTTTTACATCGCCGGTATTATCATTCCACCGTAACGATAAAATATCGCCTTTTTTACCCTCTTTAAATGAGAAAGCCAGATAAGGGTTTTGAGATATTGATGTGCCAAATTGTGCTAGAAAAACTTCTTTACCGTTGTGTTCGCAGCTAATTTTTTGAATATATTTCGCGGATATCCTTTCGCCTGAGTCTTTATCAATACGTTCACCTGTTTCCATGGGGTGTATAGCTAATACCCTAACATGAGTGATGTTATTTATTATTTTTGCTCTCACTTTCATTTATATCTCCAAATAAGATGAGATTAATAACGAATTATTAAGTTGCTAACGAGTACACCCACTTGATGAGACTTTTACTTCTTGGCTTCTACTATATAGCTTGTCTCCTGCTTTGATAACAGCGATGACGGTGCTAGTTTTAACTAAACGAATTCGGGTCGACACAGATGCTAATGTATCTGGTGGGATTTGAAAGGTCGCCGTTAAAGGTTGAGGGTTGTCTTGTACAAAAATACTAATTGAGTCGACACCTTTTAGCTTGGTTTTGATCGAAATAGGAACAGCATCGCTATTTTCTGCTGTTTTAGGCGCCTTTAGCTTTACCTCGTTACTGTTAATGAGGGTCGATGAGCCAAATAAATGTTGGTATGCCTTATTAAGAGTGTCGGCATTAAAGGCATCGTTAGCCCATGCCGCCCAACTAGTGAGGGGAGATATCAAGGTTAAACAAGTGCTGGTACCCACCGCTAATAATTTTAGAAATTTTCTACGTGAAATAATCATCTCTTTTATAGTTTCCTTATGATTAAAACCTATAAAGGAAAACCGTCTGTAATGGAGCCTTTGTTTGTGCAGTCGCTAGTCGCAAGGTTTAGTTATTATTAAACGTATTTTCAAGTAGGGTTCTTTATGACAATCAAGCAGCAGACTCTTTGCAAATGAGCAAGGTGCCTTTATTAAAGGGTCGGTTCTGTTTGTCTACGTACGTTCGTATTGAGCATTTTATAGCATAAAAGGGAGGTGCAGCTTTTATGCTTACGATCGCATTAAAGGTGGTTTTTTACAAACTATCGAGCATCTTTTGTGCTTTTTCTTTGTCGGAATCGTTACCGTTCTCCAATATTTCTTCTAATGTTTGACGAGCCGACTCTGTGTCTTCCATTTCGAGAGAAGCTTGTGCTAATGAAAACATGGTTTCAATACTCTCACTGGTAGGGTTGCTCAGATCCTGTGGTGTATCTTGATTTTTGATTAGGTCAAAATCAAATTCAAACTCACTCTTTGGTTCTTCGTCGTGGTTAGCTTCTTCAGGCTCAATGTCTTGTTGTATTTCTAAATCAAGGTCAAGGTCAAGGTCATCAGTTTGAATTGGTGCTGCTTGAATTTCAATGTTTTCTTCTGCTGGTGCTAGAAATAGTGGTGAGTCAGGGCAGATGTCCATGCCCATATCAACAATGCTATTCCATGCGTCAGGGTCTGAATCTTTTAGGTCTGATAATGAACTGGCCTGTTCTTCAAAAGCTTCAGCGTTATTGGATGAAAAGTAAACATCAAGCAATTTTAATTTAAGAGCTAGGTTTTCTGGCTCTGATTCTATCGCGCTTTTGATAAGATCTTCTGCTTGTTGGAATCGACCATAAGCAATATAGACATCACACTCTGTTAGAGGATCCGCTTCTTGGGTATGTTCACTGCTGCCGAATTCGCTGGGTATGAATTCGCTTAAAAGAGGCTCTTCTTCGAGTATAGTAGATGAGGTATCAGTATTGTCTGTATCAATAGTTGGTACAACAGCTGGTGTATCAGAAAATACGTCCTCAGGCTGTTTTTCCTTACGTTGCTTTTTTCGACGTGCTAAAAATAGCCCAAGTAGAACAAGGAGCGCGCCGCCGCCATAAAGGGCAAGGGTGTTATCATTATCCTTGCTATCTTTTTTTTCGACAGGTGTGTCAATAGGGGCTGGCTTTACAGTTGTTGCTGTTGATTCAGCAACGACAGGTTTTGCTGCTTGTAATTGTGCTAGCTGCTCATCTTTTAAAGCTAATAAACGTTGTAGTTTGTCTACTTGTTTTTCTAAATCATTGAGACGTGATTTAACCTCTTTGTTTTCTTCTTCAAGGGTTGTAGCCATCTCAATGGCAATGTTTGCTTGCTCTGTAGAGCTTGTTGAACCTATTGGGGTATCAGTGGTGTTGCCTTCTATAGGTATATTTTTTTCAGTATCTTGCTTCGGTGTTAATAAGGTTAGTTTTGCCTCATCTAGGTTATTTTCAAGTTTTTTTTTAACGTCGGATGTCGCTGCAAGGGCTTGGTCTTTCTGGTCTAGTTTTGCAACGGCCGCTGGCGTACTGGAGACGGTAGTTGATGAAGACCAGAGTGTATTGTGTTTAATATATTCATTGCTGGCTTGTGTAGGGCTGAGGCTTTCTGCCTGTTCAGTGCTTGGAAGTTTAAGCACCGCTCCTTTTTTTAAAGCATTGATATTTTCTTTGTAGAAGGCTTCTGGGTTATTGTCATAAAGGGCCAGCATCATTTGTTGATGAGTGACAGTACGATTATTAGTAATGAGTTTTTTAGCAATACCCCAGATAGTATCGCGACTTTTTGTTGGGCCATATTCACTGGCAGGTGCAGTTTGCACAGTAGTGGTAGGAGGTGTATATGTTGTTACCGATGCATCGTTTACGGGTGTTACTGGTGTAATGCTGGGTGTTTGAGGTAGTTCTAGTGGGTTGGTTCTAACATCAGACATTGTGATGGGGGGATCTAAAAGAATAGTAAATTCTTTTAATGTACGCCCCTGGGGCCATTCAACTTCGAGAATAAAGTTTACGAAAGGTTCTTTTATGGTTGCAGTCGAACGAACATCAACGGTAATTTCACCGTTTTTACCTAGCACAGGGGTGAACTTTAATTGGGTTAGATAGTGTGGCCTATCAATTCCTGCTTTATCAAAAGTCTCTCTTGAAGCAATGCCTATTTTTATATTGCTGGGGTCTTCTTGTTTGGAGCCAACAAGCGGAATCTGCGCTTTTAACAACTGATTTAAGGCAGAATACGTTGTAATTTCCCCGACACCTAATGCGTGGGCACTTGCAGAATTTAACAGGCAAAGTGCGGCAATAGTTTTTGTAGGCTTGTTCATTTTGTTGCTCCTAAACTAACGATAGTCGTCTATCCATAAATTAGTGAAATATATTATTAATATCAACTATAGACTAAAGATAATTTTTTACTAGTACTTCGGCAATTTGTACGCTGTTTAATGCAGCGCCTTTACGAACATTATCTGCAACGACCCAGAGGTTAAGTCCTCTAGGATGAGAGATATCTTCTCTGATGCGACTGACATAAACATCATCATGACCTGCTGATTCGGTAACTGCTGTTGCATAACCACCGTCAATGCGTTCATCAAGAAGTGTAATTCCGTCAAATGAGGACATTAGCTCACGGACTTTTTCGACGCTGATTTTCTCTTTAGTTTCTATGTGCAATGCCTCAGAGTGGCCATAAAAAACAGGTATCCTGACAGCAGTTGGGTTAACTTTGATTGAATCATCGTTAAAAATTTTGTTGGTTTCCCAAACCATTTTCATTTCTTCTTTGGTGTAGCCGTTGTCTTGGAAGACATCAATTTGGGGTAATGCATTAAAGGCTATTTGTTTTGGGTATACTTTGGCCTCAGCATTTTTGCCATTTAATAATTTTGCTGTTTGCCCAGCTAGTTCTTCAATGGCGCTTTTTCCAGTGCCTGAAACGGCTTGGTAAGTGGCAACATTTATACGCTCAATACCGACCGCATCATAGATGGGTTTTAAAGCAACCAACATTTGAATGGTTGAGCAGTTTGGGTTTGCAATAATGCCTTTATTGGTATGTTGCGCGATGGCCTCTGGGTTTACTTCGGGCACCACGAGTGGAATGTCATCGTCATAGCGGAAATGTGATGTGTTATCAATAACAACACAACCGGCAGCGGCAGCTTTAGGCGCATACTCTGCAGAAACAGAACCGCCTGCTGAAAACAAACCAATTTGAACTTGACTAAAATCAAAGTCGGCGAGGTTGCCGATTTTTACGTTTTTGCCATTAAATTGAACAGTGCCACCAGCAGAGCGACTGCTTGCTAAAGGGTAAATATTTCCAACAGGGAACTTTCTTTCCTCAAGGATAGATAGCATCGTTTCACCAACGGCGCCTGTAGCGCCAACAACAGCAATATCATATGTTTTCATTTAGGTTATTCCTTGCAAAATCATTAAGTTTTAAGTGAAATTATCAGCTTAATCAAAAGTTAAGCTAATGCTTTATTGTTGTATCGCCGAGAATTTGCTCGGCAAACACCTAGTCGTCGAGTACTGCGAATATTTTTGCAGTAATGTCTTGCACACCACCAACACCCTCAATGGTGCTGAATTTAACTGCAGATGTTTCAGCAGCCTTTGAATAGAAGTCAACAAGTGGCGCTGTTTGGGAGTGGTAAGTTGTTAAGCGATCGCGAACAATGTCTTCATGATCGTCGGCACGTTGAATTAATGGCTCACCAGTAATGTCATCAAGTCCCTCTTGTTTAGGTGGGTTATAAGTAAGGTGGTATGTTCTGCCAGAGTCCAAGTGCACGCGCCTTCCAGCCATTCTACGGACGATTTCTTCGTCATCGACAGCAATTTGTATGACGTGATCAACCTCTATGCCCATGTTTGCAAGGCCAATGGCTTGTGGGATTGTGCGTGGGAAACCATCTAACAAGAAACCTTTTGAACAATCATCTTCTGTTAATCGTTCTTTGATTAAGCCTAAAATAATTTCATCAGAGACAAGGCCGCCGACATCCATAACCTTTTTTGCTTCAATACCTAATGGTGTGCGAGCTTTAACGGCAGCTCGTAACATATCTCCCGTGGAGATTTGAGGAATACCGTACTTCTCAGTGATAAATTGCGATTGTGTCCCCTTACCGGAACCAGGGCCACCCAATAAAATTATGCGCATTAATTGTCCTCAAAACCATTGTTATTTTAATCGCGCAAAATAACATAATACGAGGTTTTAATCCAGTTGTTAGCGCTGTTATAGACGTTAGGGGGTGGTGATTTTTAAGCTTCTCAATGGGCAGGTATACCATCATTGATCAGCTCGGTTTTTGATGGGAGAGCGGGAAGGCGGGTATGTTTTTTATTTAAAACAAAGTAGATCTATCTGATGTGAGAGGATGAGCAGTACGCGTTTTATAAGGTGAACTGGTCACGTCTTAATTGATGAGGTGCGGGTAAACGTAGAAAGGTAGGGGGCAGCATAGAGGCCCTTGATAAATGGCCTCTATGCTGTTGTGTTTAGGGCTATTGAGGTTTTTGTGGTGTGATTTCGATTTTTGCTTTTTTTCTTAAATCATTAATGTGTTTTTGAATATGTTCTTGTTCGAGACTAGCCGTAATGCTCGGTTTGACTTGTTCAAACGTTGGCGGCGTCCCATCACGTTTCCCAGTGCGTAAAATGATATGCCAACCAAATTGAGTTTGTACAGCCTGTTTAGTGTATTCATTATCTTTCAAAGAAAGCACGGCTTTCGAGAACTCAGGTACCATTCGTTGCGGAGCAAACCAACCTAAATCCCCACCTTTTGGGCCGCTTGGTCCTGTTGAGTATTCCTTGGCAAGTGTAGCGAATGGAGTACCTTTGTTGAGTTTCTCAATAACTTCTTTCGCCTGCGCTTCTTCTGATACTAAGATATGGCTAGCTTTAAGTTCTGTGACATCCATTTCGTTAATGTTAGCATCATATTCTTCTTTTAGACGCTCTTCAGGAATAGGGTTGTTGTCAAGAAAGTCAATCATAGCGACTTGAGAAAGCATGCTTAAATTAATAAACTTCATGCGTGCCTTAAAGTCAGAAGATTTGTCTAACTTATTCTTATGAGCTTCTTCTTTTAGGAGTTGCATGTTAACGATATCATCAACCAGTTGGTTCATTGGGACATTGTTTTTTGAATCGATTTGACGCCTTTCTAGGGCGTAAAACTGTAAGGTTGATTGTTTGAGTTCTTGTCCATTAACAATAGCGATGGTTGGGTCTTCGTTTGCGAATGCCTGTGGGGCGATAGATGCTAGTAAAATTGAACCAATGATGACTAATTTACCCTTCATTTAAATCTCCTGTTGTCGGTTTTTCTTCTGGTGTAAAGGCTTTAATGCTAAGTGCATGAATGTCGCTTTTCATCATGTCACCTAATGCTCGATAAATAAGCTGGTGACGTTGAATTCTTGATTTATTTTCAAATTTATTAGAAACAATGGTCAGGTAAAAATGCCCACCACCTGATTTAGCACCTTCATGCCCTGCATGAGATTGGCTATCATCTAATACTTGAATGAACTCGGGCTGAATAGCCTTATTTAAAGTGTCTTTTATTATATCTGTACGGTTTGTCATTTTATCTGTAGAAAAATTCCTAGTTATGGTTATCTGGTTGGTTTATAGGGTCTTCGATGTGCTTGGTAAGGTAAATGCCTTGAGCCACAATAAACATTATTGTTAACCCAAGCATTCCAAACAATTTGAAATCTACCCAAGTATCTGTGTCGAAATTGTACATAACATACAGGTTTAAAAGCCCTTGTACTACAAAGAAAAGAGCCCAAATGCCATTTAGTTTTGTCCAAATTTTGTCAGAAAGTGTTAATCCACCGCTCATCATGCGTTTAACAAGAGGGGTGTTACCAATAAAGTGCGTGGAAATGCAAGCAAAGGCAAAAAGCCAATTGATCACTGTGGGTTTCCATTTAATGAAGGTTTCATTTTGTAGGTAGAGTGTTGCGCCACCAAAAAGAAGCATAAGGCAGAAAGTCATTATATGTGTTGAATCGACTCGTTTATTTTTAAGCCAAAATGAAGCAACCTGAAGGCCAGACGCAATAATTGCGACAACTGTTGCAGCGTATATGCCTTGCCATTTGTAGACAATAAAAAATAGTAATATTGGAAAAAAATCAGTCAGAAGTTTCATGGTATAGGAGGTGTATATTTAAACAGAAAAATCTACGCCTAATTGACTGTGGAGTTCATCGCGTAGAGTTTGGCTTTCTAGAGCCTGATGATCAAGGTATGACTGGATTGATTTTTGGTTTTTGTAGTCTAGGTTGTCAATATGAATATTGGCTTTTTGACTGTCATTTAGCGTTTCAATTTTTTGGATTATTTCAGCGCGTTCAATGTTTTTAGTTGTTAACGGGCTGTTTTTCTCCTGACTTGCTATGTGCTTTTCATATAAATCTTCCTGTGTGCCAGTCGGTTTGTTGGCAGCCTTTTTAGGATTGGGTATTAGGCTAACACCGGTTAAATTTGCTTGAATGTTCATGAGGGATAATTGCTACAATATACTTAATTTAAGTTGCTGGCTTGGTAACGACTTCAATATCTTCAAATTAACAATTTAACACAATTATTGATATTTCACTATGAGCCCATTAGAACGCTATGAACTTGATCTGGCGCAAAAAAGTTTTATTAAAGATGATGCACAGAAAATCATTATTCAGTGTTTAAATGATTTGTATAAAGAGCTGCTCAATACACCCTCCCAGCTAACTGAAAAGAAAGGTTTTTTTTCTATATTTAAGGCCAAATCAGAACCTCTTTTATTGGCGCCCAAAGGGCTCTACTTATGGGGAGGTGTAGGGCAGGGCAAAACCTATCTTATGGATATCTTTTACGATTCTTTACCATTTAAAGAAAAGCAGCGAACACATTTTCATCGGTTTATGCAAAAAGTTCATAAACAACTCGGTGAGATAAAAAATGTTGAAGATCCACTACAAAAGGTGGCCGATGGAATATCACAACGTTGTAGGGTGTTGTGTTTTGATGAGTTTTTTGTTTCCGATATTACCGACGCAATGCTGTTAGGCCGCTTGTTTGAGGCTTTATTTAAGCGTGGTATCTGTTTAGTTGCAACGTCTAATATCGAGCCGGATGGTTTATATAAGGATGGACTGCAACGGGCAAGGTTTTTACCCGCTATCGAGGCATTGAAGGCCAACTGTAAGGTTAGAAAATTAGACAGTGGAACAGATTACCGATTGCGAGAATTAGAACAGGCGGAAATCTATCATTCTCCCTTGGATGATCAAACAGACAAGGTATTAAATGAGTTGTTTGAACACTTAACCGTTGCAGATGTTGAACCTGAGTCAGCACTTGAAATAGAGGGGCGGATTATTGATGTAAAGCATTGCTCAGAAGGGGTTGTATGGTTTGATTATCAAGTCATTTGTGATATTCCACGTGGTTCAGCTGACTACATTGAAATTTCGCGCTGTTTTCACACTGTATTGATATCAGACGTTGTGGTAATGAATGATATGAGTAATGACCATGCGAACCGTTTTGTTAATTTAGTCGATGAGTTATATGCCCATAATGTTAAATTAATTATGTCAGCACAAGTGTCTGCTGAGAAGTTGTATCAAGGTAAAAAGCTGGCTTTTCAATTTGAACGTACAGTCAGTCGTTTGCTTGAAATGCAATCACATGAATATTTAGAAAGGCCCCACTTACCCTAAAAAGGAGAATAATGATGGATAAACAAACACAATTAGAAATTGAAGCCGCCACTTTTAGGCGTATTCTTAAACACTTTCAAACGAAGACAGATGTGCAAAATATTGATTTGATGAATTTGGCAGACTTTTGCCGAAATTGTTTTTCTAAATGGTATATGGCTGAAGCGAAAGAACGAGATGTTGATATTGATTATGAAGCGGCTAGAGAGGTTGTGTATGGCATGACGTTTGCCGAATGGAAAGAGAAATATCAATTACCAGCAACACCTGAACAATTAGCGGAATTTGAAGCCGGTGAGGCAAGACGTAAAGGAGGTTAGAGCTAACCTCCTTTCATGCTGCCCCGGTGTCACCTAGGTTAGTGTTTTTTTTGGTGACAAGACCGTTGATGACTAAGAGCCTATTGATATTAAAGGCTAGGTCATCGTCACTAATTCTTCCGCATTTGTTGGGTGAATGGCAACGGTATCGTCAAAGTCCTTTTTGGTTGCGCCCATTTTGATAGCAACAGCAAAACCTTGAAGAATTTCATCAGAGCTTTCACCGAACAGGTGACAACCGACCACTTTTTCTTCTTTTCCTGTGGTTACCAGTTTCATAGTGGTGGGCTGTTTATCAACTGATAGCGCCTGTGTCATAGGGTTAAAGGTGGAGGTGTAGGTTTTTACGTTATCGCCAAATTGCTCAATGGCTTGCTCTTGTGTGAGGCCAATTGTTCCGATCGGAGGGTGTGAAAAGATGACGCTAGGAATCAGGTTGTAATCTAATTTACGCTCGTGCTGACCGTTAAATAATCGGTCGCAAAGGCGGCGTGCTGCTGCAATAGCGACGGGTGTTAAGGCAGCTCGCCCAGTCACATCGCCGACGGCAAAAATATGCTCTTGAGATGTTTTTTGCCACTCATCGGTGGTGATAAAGCCACGTTTATCAAGTTCAATACCTGCCTTTTCAATAGATAATGAATCGGTGTTTGGTTCACGTCCAATTGCCCAAATAACTTCATCGTATTCGCCGTCAACGACGCCAGTAGTGGTGTTGATGGTTAATTTTCCTTCGGGGCTTTTATCAATAGACGTTTGTGTGGTTTGAGTTTCAACTTGAATACCTTGGTGTTGCATGGCTTTCATTAACTCAGTACCTAACATACTATCGAATGATCGAAGAGCGTGGTCACCTCGTATAATAAGTGTTACTTGAGTGCCTAAGGCTTGGAAGACACCTGCGAGCTCAACGGCAATAAACCCTGCACCAATGATGGCCACTTTGCGGGGCTGTTTTTCAAGTTCAAAAAAACCATCCGATGTAATACCGTATTGCGCACCAGGAATATTGGGGATAGCCGGTTTACCCCCGGTGGCGATGAGGAAACGTTTAGCCGTATATTGTTTGTCACCAACCTGAATAGTGTGACTATCAATAAACGATGCGGTTCCTTCAATATGTTCGACGTTATTGTTATGTAAATTATTGCCATAAATTCCATTGAGGCGTTTGATGTAGGCGTCTCGATTTTGCTTTAGCAAGTGCCAGTTAAAGGAATTGAGTGAAGCGTCAAAACCATAATCGCTAGCCGAGTGAATAATGTCTGCTGTCGAGGCGGCAAACCACATTACCTTTTTAGGAACGCAGCCAACATTAACGCAGGTTCCACCGAGCCTAGCTTGCTCAACAACTGCACATTTAGCACCGTAAGAAGCTGCTCGATTCGCACCAGCGATACCACCGCTACCACCACCAATAGATATTAAATCAAAGTCATAGTTCATATAAATCAGCCAGTTATGTTTTGTAGTTAAAGTAAAATATTTTCTAGTATTTTAGAGTAGGTCAGTGATAATGTGTCTAAATCGTCAATACGGACGCATTCATTAACCTTATGGATTGTTTCGTTAATGGGGCCTAGCTCAATGAGCTGGGCACCACTTGGGGCAATAAAGCGACCATCAGATGTGCCGCCGCCAGTCGATAAAACAGGTGTACTGCCGGTTAGTTCATAAATGGCTTGTTCAACAGCGTTGGTTAATGTTCCTTTCTCGGTCAGAAATGGTAAACCCGATACCTGCCAACTAAGCTCATAATTATCTGAATTTTGGTCCACTATGTAAGTGATACGCCGTTTAATGTCTTCGGGTGTTAATTCGCTCGAGAAACGTAGATTGAACACTAAATTAAGTTGCCCAGGAACAACATTTTCAACACCGGTTCCAGCATTAATATTAGAGATTTGAAAGCTAGTTGGGGGGAAATATTCATTACCCTCATCCCATTTTTCTGCCGTTATTTTTGACAAAATAGGGGCTAGGGCATGGATAGGGTTATCGACTAATTCGGGGTAAGCAACATGGCCTTGTTTACCAAATAAGGTTAAATAACCATTGATCGAACCGCGTCGACCAACGCGTACCATATCACCAAAACGTTTATGGCTCGACGGTTCACCAACGATACAAAAATCGATTTTTTCTTTGCGCTGGTTCAGTGTGTCAATGACTTTAACAGTACCATCATGGGCGGGGCCTTCTTCATCGCTAGTGATTAAAAACGAAATAGAGCCGTTGTGAGTGCTATGTTCGGTAATAAAACGATCACAAGCAGTCATCATTGCCGCTAAACTGCCTTTCATGTCAGCGGCACCACGGGCATAGACCAAGCCATCCTTGATGGTAGGTTCAAAAGGTGGAGTACTCCATTCTTCTAGTGGACCCGTAGGTACCACATCGGTATGACCTGCAAAACAAAATAACGGCGCTTCGCTGCCTTTTCTTGCCCACATATTGCGTGTTTCGCCGAAGTTCATCCACTCTATTTTGAAGCCACGTTCTTGCAGGTACTCTGCCATCAAGTCCATGCAGCCTGCATCGTTAGGCGTAAGTGATTGCTTTTTAAGTAAGGCAAGGGTGAGGTTTAATGTATCACTCATGTAGACAATAGTTGTTGGTATTGATCAGCGGAAAAGCCAAGTGCTAGGGTTTTGCCGGTATCTAAGAGAGGACGTTTAATGATCGCGGGGTTTTCTAACATGATGCTAATGGCCTGTTCCCTATCGATTGATGATTTTACCTCATCATCAAGTTTGCGCCATGTTGTACCTCGTTTGTTAATCATCGCTTGCCAACCAAGGCGGCCTTCGAGAGCGCTTAAAAGAGCTTCGTTTAGGCCATCTTGCCGGTAATCGTGAAACGTAAACTCGATCCGATTATCAGTCAGCCATTTTTTGGCTTTTTTAATGGTGTCGCAGTTTTTAATACCATACATAACGATGGGCATATTAATCCCTTAATAAATCGTTTAAACCAGTTTTACTGCGAGTTTTTTCATCCACCGTTTTGATAATAATGGCCGCATATAAGCTATGTGTACCGTCTTTTGATGGTAAATTGCCCGGTACAACCACAGAGTAAGGAGGAATACGTCCATACATAATTTCGCCTGTTTCACGGTTGTAAATTTTTGTACTTTGGCCGATGTAAACACCCATTGAAATCACGGAACCTTCGCCAACAATAACGCCTTCAACAATCTCAGAGCGTGCGCCAATGAAGCAATTATCTTCAATGATGGTAGGGCCTGCTTGTAATGGTTCTAGAACACCACCAATACCAACACCGCCCGATAAATGAACATTTTTACCGATTTGTGCACATGAGCCAACTGTTGCCCAACCATCAACCATGGAACCGCTATCTACATAGGCGCCAATATTAACGAAAGAGGGCATGAGGACAACATTAGGTGCAATGTATGAACCTGCACGAACCACTGAACCTGGTACAGCACGCATACCGCCATTTTTAAAATCTTCTTCAGTGTAGTTAGCAAATTTAGTCTCTACTTTATCGTAGAAGCGGTTTTCATCACGGTCCATGACGCGGTTGTCGTTGATCTTGAACGATAATAAAACAGCTTTTTTTAACCACTGATTGACCACCCAGTCGCCGTCTTTTTTTTCTGCAACACGACCTTCGCCACTGTCTAGCATAGCAAGTGCTTGTTCAACGGCACTGCGAATTTCTGAGGAGACTGATTTTGAATCAAAGTCAGCGCGGTTTTCAAAAGCTTCATTGATAATGTTTTCAAGGTTTTGCATGTGTTAATCCTATAATTTAATGATAGTTTAAAGAGTTTGTATGAATTGTTTAATTCGGTGTGCGGCGTCTAAACATTCGCCCACTGGTGCTACCAGCGCCATACGAATATGATTTAAACCAGGATTGCCGTCGTTTGTATTGCGGGCTAGAAACTGCCCAGGTAACACGGTGATATGTTGTTTTTCGAACAGTTGCTGTGCAAAGTCGATATCAGAAATAGGTGTTTTTGCCCATAAATAAAAGCCCGCGTCGGGTGCTTTTACATCCAAGCTATCGTCAATTATAGACAGCACATCTTTGAATTTTTGAGCATAAAGAATGCGGTTTTCATTAACATGTTCTTCGTGTCCCCAAGCGGCAATACTGGCATGTTGGGTCGGCGTTGGCATGGTGCAGCCGTGATAAGTACGGTAATTAAAATAGCTTTTTAGAACCTTAGCATCGCCAGCAATAAACCCTGATCGCAAACCCGGCGCGTTTGAGCGCTTGGACAGGCTATGGAAAACAACACAACGTGAAAAATCTGTGTTGCCCATGTTCTGGCTGACCTCTAATAAACCTAATGGTTTATTGTGTTCAGTGGTGTATATCTCTGAATAACATTCATCCGCCGCAATGATGAAGTCATAACGGTGTGCTAGTTCAATAAGTTGTCTTAGTTGTGCCTCGGTATGGTTTGCACCACTGGGGTTGCCAGGGTTACATAGATAAAGTAGTTGGCAGTTTTTCCATGTTTTTGTGCTTACTTTGTCGTAATCGGGCAGGTAATTGTTTTCTTGATCACAATTGATGAAGAATGGTTTTGCACCGGCTAATAAAGTTGCCCCTTCATATATTTGATAAAAGGGGTTTGGCATGGCAACGATGGCCTTATCACTTCGTTGGACAACGCATTGTGCGAATGAGAAGAGGGCTTCTCGTGTGCCACTAACCGGTAAAATATGTGTGTTTGGGTCAAGCGCGTTAGGGTTTATATCAAAACGTTGAGAAAGCCATGCGGCAATGCTTTGTCGTAATTCGTCTAGCCCTTTTGTGGTTGGGTATTGGCCAAGGGTATGTAAGTGTTTTAGCAATGCATCGGTAATTATTTGAGGCGTAGGGTGCTTGGGTTCGCCAACAGATAAAGCGATATGCTCTAACTGATTGGGTGGTGTAATACCGTGCTTGAGTTTAGCGAGTTTCTCAAATGGGTACGGTTGAAGAGAAGCTAAATCTGGGTTCATAACGAAAGGATATTTTTTGTAGCGTGGTAGTATAGGTGATTAGCGTTTAGGATAAAACGCTCCAAGCTAACAATAATAGCAAATCTGATGGCTGATACAGTACTGCAAATTTTTGCGAAGGCACCTATAGACGGTTTTGTAAAAACGCGCTTGATACCCGAACTAGGTGTGAAGGCAGCAACTGATGTATATATAACGTTATTAAGCAGTGTTGTTGAGTTAGCTGCTAGCAGTAGTTACAGCGTCCAACTATGGTGTGCGCCTGATTTACAACATGACTTTTTTCAGCAGGTTGCTAAGAAATATAAATTTGCCCTACGCAAACAACGCGGCGCTAACCTGGGTGATAAGATGAAGTATGCTCTTGAGCAAGGGCTTCACGAGGCAAATAGGGTTGTGTTGATTGGTGCCGATTGCCCAGTTTTTACTCTCAATTATTTAATGGAAGCATTTCAGTTACTGACAGACTCGAAGGTGGTTTTGGGGCCGGCAGAAGATGGTGGTTTTGTATTAATTGGTTGCACCAAGGTGCGCGACAATATGTTTAGTCAGGTTGATTGGGGTGAAGCAACGGTACTAAGCCAGACCTTGAAGGCATTGACAGGTGCAAAACTGACATATAGCTTGTTGCCGATGCTTTGGGATGTTGATACGTTAAGCGATTTAAAGCGATGGCAGGCTAGTTAATGGGGCTGTTGAAGGTCTTCTATGAAAGCTTTTAAGAAGCGCGTGGCTTCACCACCTGTAACGACCCTATGATCAACGGTGATGGCCAGTGGTAAGATATTTCTAATCAGCATTTTTCCCTCTATTACAACAACTTCTTCGCGAGCTTTACCTGCGCCAACAATCGCAACAGTGGGCGGCAATACAACGGGCATTGCGTAGCGCCCTGCAATACTGCCGTAATTTGACAAGGTGATGGTGTAGCCTCGTAATTCATCAGCTGAAAAACTTCGTTGTTCAATTTTACTTTTTAAAGTTGCCAGTTTTTGTTTAATACCGTCTAGATTTTCTTTTTCAATATCGCGTAAAACAGCAACGAATAAACCCTGTGGTGCATCAACTGCTAAACCGAGATGAATGGAGCTTAATAGGCGTCTACCAAGAGCATGTGAGTCAAACCAAGCATTTAAAGCTGGTTCTGTCTGGCAAGCTGCAACAAGGGCACGAATTAACCTTGGGGTGATATCGGCGGTGTTTTTGATCAGGCTGATATCGGCATCATCAACTACCGTAGCAGGCGCTACTTCAGCATGTGATTGGCTCATGTTCCTAGCCATTGCTTTACGTACGCCTCGTAAAGGTTCCATTGGGCCGACAGCAGATAGAATTCTTGCAACACGCCGAACGTCATCCGATTGTATCAAGCCGTCGTGGCCACTTGGCGTGACCATCGATAGATCAACTCCCAAGCGGTGAGCAAGTGCTCTAACAGCAGGCGTGGCTTTGGCATTAAAGCGTATGCTTTTGTTGCTGCTCGATTTATCGTCTATTAAAACATCGCTGGTTTCCATTTCGCCGACAACTGTTCCGCTATCGTGCTCTGTATCACCTTCAAATTTTACAAGTGGGTCACCCGTTTTTATCACCTCATTAATATCACCATATAAATGGCTAACAGTACCTGAGACAGGTGACGGTATATCAATAATAGCCTTAGCGGTTTCAACAGAGACTAGTGGAGCGTTTATGGAGATGCTATCGCCAACTTTAACATGCCATTCTACGATTTCTGCATCTGGAAGGCCCTCGCCTAAGTCGGGTAAATGAAATATATTCATCGGTACTCCATTATCTGTATTGCTGAGTTTATGATGCGTTGAGCACTGGGCATATAATAATGCTCATTTTTGAGCATCGGCATAACGGTGTCGTAACCAGTGACCCGCTGAACGGGAGCGAGTAAAGAAGTAATGCTTTTTTCAGCTAATTGGGCGGCTATTTCAGCACCAACACCGCCTGTTTTAGCGGCTTCGTGAATAATAATGCAGCGGCCCGTTTTATTAACAGAATCGATTATGCTACTAATATCGAGCGGTTTAATGGTCGCAACATCGATAACTTCTGCATCGATACCCTGTTGTGTTAATTGCTCTGCCGCAGCAAGGGTTTCTTTAAGCATGGCGCCCCAACTGATAAGTGTAAGGTCAATACCTTCACGGAGCACAAAACAAGTGTCTAAAGGTAAGGGTTGGCCGTTATCTTTAATGGCTTGCTTTCCATCACGATAAATACGCTTTGGTTCTAAAAATAAAACGGGGTCGGGGTCTTGTATGGCTGCAATTAATAGGCCGTATGCACGGGCTGGCGAGGAGGGAATAACCACACTTAAGCCGGGAATATGGGCGAAAAGAGCTTCGGTGCTTTCACAATGGTGTTCAGGTGCGTGTATGCCGCCGCCAAAGGGTGCTCGAATAACCATCGGGCAACTTAAGCGGCCTCTCGTTCTGTTACGTAGGCGAGCAGCGTGGTTAAGAATTTGATCAATGGCGGAATAGATAAACCCCATGAACTGAATTTCAACAATTGGAATTAAGCCTTGGCTGGCCATACCAATAGACATGCCAACGATGGCTGACTCGGCTAGGGGTGTATCAAAAACGCGTTTGCTCCCAAATTCTTTTTGCAGCTTATCTGTGGCGCGAAAAACACCGCCATTGGCTCCAATATCCTCACCTAATACAACAATGTTGTCATTAACTCGCATTTGATTAGCCATTGCGCGGTTGACCGCATCAATCATCGTCCACTCATTCATGATGTTTAAGCGCCAAGAGAAAGCGTTGTTTTTGTTCGGCCAGATCGGCAGGAATTTTTTCGTACATATGATCAAAAAACTCCCCGGCGGGTTGAGCAGGGAGCTGTTTGTAATTAGCGACTGCTATGTTGATCTGCTTTTGTGCTGCGGCATATAATTGTTGGTCTTCATCTGTTGTCCATGAATGCTGCTCAGTTAGGTAGTTTTTAAAACGAATTAGGGGTTCTTTGTGTTGAGCTTCTTCGAATAATGCAGGGTTGATATAACGTGTCGCGTCATCTGCCGTTGTATGATCGCAAATTCGATACGTGATGGCTTCAATGAAAAAAGGTCGCTGATTAGTTCGTATTTTTTCCAGCGCGTTTTCGATGCTAATTAACATGCCGAGCACGTCATTACCATCAACACGTATTGCATCAATTCCAACTGCAAGTGCTTTATGAGCTAGCGTTTTTGAGGCGGTTTGTTGAGCTAAGGGCACGGAGATGGCCCATTGGTTGTTATTAACAATAAATAGTGTTGGAAGCGACATGGCGCCAGCGATGTTTAATGATTCATAAAAATCACCTTTAGAAGTGGCGCCATCTCCGCAAGTTACAACCGCCACCTTTGAAGTGGATTTGTACTTTAGGGCAAAGGCAACCCCTATTGCATGACAGAGTTGAGTGGCGATTGGTACACAGAGGGGGAAGTCGTGAGCTTGATGTTTGAAATGGCTGCCCCTTTCGTCGCCGCCCCAATATTGCAAAATTTCTTCAAGCTGTACACCTCGTTGAATTTGTGCGCAGATATCACGGTAATAGGGGATAAAGACATCATCCTTAAGCATCGCTTTGCCAATAGCGGTTCCTATTGCTTCTTGCCCTCTATTCGAGGCATAGGTGCCGATGATTCCAACCCGCTGTAGATTGATGATCGTTTCATCAAAAAGTCTTGATGTAACGAGTGTGCGGTAGAGCTGAGTTAGCGTTTCGCGGTTTTGAAGTGGCGTTGGAAGAGGTTGTAATAACGCTCCGTGTTCATCAAGATAGCTTAGGTATTCAATGTTGGTTCCATTGTTTTCACTCATCTAAAATGTATCCCTACAATGATGTAGATAAAAGGTTAGTCTATATTTAATGATAAAAGTTCAGTCCTTATGAGCATCAGGCACCCAGAATAATAACTGTTTTTTATAGCCAGCCAGTTATAATATCTAGCCAATAAAAAGTTTATCGTTATTAATAATGAATGCTGTCAATTCTGCATCGCACATCGTACAGATTAAAAAAATCTCCAAGTTTTATAATAATAAACAGGTGGTTAATGAGCTAGATTTAAATATTGAAGCGGGTTGTTTTTGTGGAATATTGGGTCCAAATGGCGCAGGTAAAACGACGACGTTAAGGATGTTGGTTGGTCACTGTCCGATAGATACCGGAGAACTGTCAATTTTAGGGTTGCCGATGCCTGCAAACGCATCGCTTATCAGGGAATCTGTCGGTGTTGTACCTCAAATGGATAATTTGGACCCTGATTTTACCGTTGAAGAAAATTTATACGTTTATGGGCGTTTTTTTGGTATCGACGAAAAAACATTAAAAGAACGAACAAAAGAGCTTCTTGCATTTGCATCGTTAGAAGATAAAGCGGCCTGTAAAATATCAGCGTTATCTGGAGGCATGAGACGACGTCTGTCATTGGCAAGGGCTTTGATTAATAAGCCTAAATTATTGATTCTGGATGAACCAACGACTGGGCTAGACCCACAAGCACGCCAAGCTATTTGGCAAAAGCTTCGCGAGTTAAAAAAACAGGGGCTTACTCTAATTTTAACGACGCACTATATGGAAGAGGCGGAGCGCTTATGTGATCGGGTTATTGTGATGGACTACGGCGAGGTGATGGCCGATTCGCCACCTAAGGAGTTAATTAAGGATGAAATTGAATCACATGTTCTTGAAGTTCATGCAGCTTCGGACGATTTAATATCGGTGCTAAAGCAGGATAAAACGCTCGCTCGGTTTGAGAAATCAGGGGATATTTGCTTTTTTTATGGCGAGAAAATGAACCATGCTTTGGCTGTGTTAGAGCAAGGGACGCATGATGATTATCTGTTTCGTCCCGCGAATTTAGAAGATGTTTTTATCAAGTTAACTGGGCGAGATTTGCGTGAATAAACTAGCTAAACTGAAACTATTTTTATCCAGAAGTCGGTCAATTTGGTCGCGAAATATTCGCGTTTGGGGGAAGCTTGCTGGGCCTTCATTGCTGGGTAACTTTGGTGAGCCTTTGTTATATTTAATCGTATTGGGTTATGGCTTGGGCCGATTTGTGGGCGAGGTTGAGGGAATGCCCTATATGGCTTTTTTGGCCTCAGGGGTTGTCTGCACCAGCGCGTTGAATTCGGCAAGTTTTGAAGGCATGTATTCCGCCTATACTCGAATGGAAGTGCAGCAAACATGGTTAGGCATGCTGACGACACCGGTGAATGTTGGTGAGGTGGTTTTTGGTGAAATACTCTGGGGGGCGACTAAAAGTTTTATCAGTGTCAGTGCTATATTAATTGTCGCTGCCTTCTTGGGGTTGGTGGAAAATGGCTGGGCGTTATTAGTGTTGCCCGTTGCTTTTCTAACGGGGCTGTGTTTTTCATCATTGGCGTTGTTAATGACATCAAGCGCCAAAAGTTATGATTTTTTTCTTTATTACACGACGCTATTTATTACCCCAATGGTTTTAGTTAGTGGCGTCTTTTTCCCTATAGATACCTTGCCGCAAATAGTTCAGTGGATTGCTACCGTGTTACCTTTGTATCACGCTATTTCCTTGGTGCGCCCGTTAATGACAGGTGGAGAAGTGTCATTGGTGCTGCTGCATGTATTGGTCTTGTTGATATTTAGTATAACGGCGGGTAGTTTAGCCGCCTATAGGGTAAAGAAAAGGCTCATTAAATGAGCCTTTGTGATCGAAGGTAAGAATTAATCGTTATAATTATGCGGCTATAACAACCTTATTTCGGCCTGCTTCTTTTGCTTGGTACAGTGCTTTATCGGCGCGATCAATTAACAGTTCAACACTATCGGTTGCTTTAACTGTTGCGATACCTGCGGAGATTGTTACCTCTCCAATGGCTTCACCGCTTTCTTTTCGTTGCAGCTTACTGTTGCTCATTGCAATACGTATTTTTTCCGTCAGCTGCTTCGCGTTGTCAATATCTAGGCCGGTTAAAATAACTGCAAATTCTTCACCACCATACCTAGCAATATGGTGCTCTGAGCCAACAATCTGGGTTAAAAGTGCGGAAACGTAACGAATAACTCGATCGCCGACAAGGTGGCCAAAATTATCGTTTACACGCTTAAAGTGATCAATATCAAGTAGAACCAGGGTTGCACTTAAATTGGTTTCACTATGAACAACGTTATCTATCGCTTTATCAAACGCGCCTCTGTTTTTAAGGCCTGTTAACGCATCTTTTTCAGCGCTTGCTTTTACTGCCTCTAATTCGGCTTTCATTTTAAGAATTTCAGCATTTGTTTCTTGCATCCTTGCTTGGGTGGCCTGATTGTTCTTAACCATCTCTCGTGTATCCTGCATGACTTGTTTGAGCACAAGTGCAGCGGCCTGTGGGTCGGTTGTATAGGATAAAGTTTCAGCATGTTTGTTAATTGCGCTGTCAAACTCTCCGGCACCACTGCTGACCTGTTGGACTTCTTCAGATGCTGAAGACATGACTTTTTCTAAGGAGTGCTGTATTTTTTCTTGTTGTTCTAGGGTTGCTCCACCATTGATGTATTTTTCATAAAGTTCCAGCATGATAGCTAATGTAAAAGGTTTTTTTTCACTAATAATGCTATCGATGACGTCATTAAGGGTCTGGGAATTACCAGATAAATAACTGTAAAAAATAGAGTAGTTGATGGGGGTGGGAGGTAAGTTATGTTGTGACAACATTGGGATTGCTTGCCTTAAATATTCGGCGGCTTGTTTGGGTTCGTCTTGCTGTAACATTTAATTCCTCTGTTTGACGGTTTGTATTTATATTAGTACAAAATTTGAAGCCAGTTGTAAACAGCTGGAGTTTGGTGAGTTTATCTGCTTTATTTAGTCATTATATGATGAAATTTGTGAGGGAGGTCTCATTTTATTTGCCTGTGTAGTAACTGTCAGTAAAGGTTTATTCGAGGCAGTTGGGTAAGAAGCTGTGTTATAAAGAGATTTTGAATCTTCTTGGCTTTTGAGAAAATGTATGGGTTGTGTTAATCATTTTATTTTGCTTATTTTGTTGCTGGTTGCTATACCAGTAATACAGGCCGACCTGTACAAAAAAGTCGATAAAAACGGCCATGTTTATTTTACAGATAACCCCGTCGGGGGCGGTTTTAAGCTTATTATGCGGACGCCTAAAAAAGGCACGATTGAGTATAAAAACTTTCAGCGTAATCGTCGTCAATTGACACCACTGATTAAGCAGCAAGCTAGGCAATATAAGGTCGACCCTGCGTTGGTGATGGCTATTATTCATGCTGAATCAGCTTATGATAGAAAGGCTGTCTCAAGAGCTGGAGCCGTAGGCTTGATGCAATTAATGCCTGGAACGGCAAAACGATATGGAGTCAGTAACCGTACTGATGCAGCGCAAAACATTCGTGGCGGTGTTCAGTATTTAAGGTATTTATTAGAACTGTTTAAATTTAATATTAAACTAACCCTAGCTGCTTATAATGCAGGTGAATCAGCTGTTTTGAAATATGGAAATAAGGTGCCACCTTATCCGGAAACAGAACAGTATGTAAAAAAAGTAGTGACTTATTACCAAGATTATTTAAATGGCCATAAGGTGCTTTAACTATTAAGACTTTCTAAAGGAGAAATATGCGTTTATTACATACCATGCTTCGTGTCGCAGATTTAGACCGTTCTATTGAATTTTATACAGAGGTGTTAGGGATGACGCTATTGAGGCGCAAGGAGTTTCCTGAGGGCCGTTTTACCTTAGCGTTTGTCGGGTATCAGCCTGAAAGTGCCGGTACAGTTATAGAGCTAACGCATAACTGGGATAAAGGTGCCTATGACCTAGGGGATGCGTTTGGGCATATTGCCATACAAGTTGCTGATGTCTATGAAGCATGTGAGCTAATTCGTCAAAAAGGCGGGGTGGTAACACGCGAAGCAGGGCCGATGAAGGGAACAGACAGTATTTTAGCGTTTGTTAAAGACCCTGATGGCTATTCGATAGAGTTGCTGGCCTGACTATTAAAGTATTTTAACGCCCATTGTTGTTAACATATTAGTCAGCTTGATTAAAGGCAGCCCGATAAGTGCATTGGGGTCCTCACCTTCAATGCGATCAAATAAAGCGATGCCTAGGCCTTCTGATTTAAAAGCAGCCGCGCAGCCATATGGTTTGTCTCTGAGTACATAGTTTTCTATTTCCCCAAGAGATAGGGTTTTCATATGCACTCTACAGATGTCTGTTTCGGTGATGCTCTCGTGAGTTTTAGAGTTTAGAAGCGTTAAGCTGGTATAAAAGACAATGGTTTTCCCTGATGAGCGTGTTAGCTGTTGTACGGCCTTGTTAAATTCGCCGGGCTTAGTAAGTTGCTGATCCCCAAGCATGGCGACTTGGTCAGAGCCAATAATGAGGTGGTTAGGAAAGTCTGGCGTCAACGCGGTCGCTTTTTCAAACGCGAGACGCTTTGAAAGTTCAATAGGGCTTTCGTTGGCTTTAAACGATTCATCAATATTCGGTGAGGCGGTTTCAAAGTTAGGATAAATTTTTTTTAGCAGCGTTTTACGAAAAGGTGAGCTAGAAGCTAATACTAATGTCGGATGATTTTTCATATAATATAGTTAATTTGAATTAAGATCATTTTACCTAATATGACCAAGACATTGCAGATAGAAGTTGACCCATCGTTGTGCGCCAGTCAAGAACGAAACATTACAGGCGAACTGCCTTACGATGAATTACAGCAAATACAGGCTGATATTGATCCGTCTAGTTCTTCAATAAGGGCAGATTTAACATTTTCAAAAGTCGGAAAATTTGTTGTTTTAACAGGTCGGATTTCAGCAGATCTCGTGTTACAATGCGCCGCTTGTTTAGAATTGACTGATTTTCCGGTCAATATAGATGTGAAATTGGCGATTATTAATGATGAGGCTAGAGCATCATTAATACCAGATGATTATGAGCCTTACTTGTATGAAGGTGAGCGCTTGCTGATCAGCGATGTCGTTGAGGCAGAAGTGGTGTTAGTGCTTCCATCCATAGCAAGGCACGAAGTGTGTCCGGTTGAGTTGCCTAAAAGTAGCGCAAGCAAAGATTATGGGCTTGAAACGGAAAAAAAGAAGAATCCGTTTGAGGTTTTAGAAAAGTTAAAGTTGAATTAGACAGAAGATTTAGCGTCTACTCAAGAAATAATGTCCAATGGACAAAAACTAATGTCAGCAAAATAAATGTGTTTTGTTGTGGAAAGACTTATGGCTTAAAAGCGATAAGGGTTATTAATTCTCTGGAGAATTTGAGATGGCAGTACAAAAAAGTAAAAAATCACGTTCAAGACGTGGTATGCGTCGTTCACACGATGCGTTGACAGCGAAAACATTATCAACCGAGCCTACAACTGGTGAAGTTCATTTGCGTCATCATGTGAGTGCAGATGGTTTTTACCGCGGCGAACAAGTTGTCGCTGATAAAGATTAATAAGGTTTTTGTTTTAACGTATCTTCGGGCCGTTCAGCTTCGTGTTGTTAGGTAAGGCATTAGTTAATGTTTAATGCGAAAATAACCGGTACAGGTAGTTATTTGCCTGAAAAAGTTGTTACTAATAAAGATTTTGAATCAATATTAGAGACGACTGACGAGTGGATTTATTCCAGAACGGGGATAAAGCAAAGACACGTTATCGATGAAAAAGAGTCTGTCTCTAGTATGGCTGAGATTGCGTCTAATAACGCACTTGAAGCAGCGGGGTTAGATGCCTCTGAAATCGATCTTATTATTGTTGCTACCAGTTCATCTGATAGGGTTTTTCCTAGTACGGCGTGTATTTTACAGAATAGGCTGGGCGCAAACGGTGGGGCAGCTTTTGACGTTCAGGCGGCTTGTTCAGGGTTTATTTATGCCTTGGGCATTGCAACCCAATTTATAAAAGCTGGGGGCGCAAAAAAAGCACTGGTTGTCGGTTCAGAAGCGAATTCAAGGATTCTCGACTATTCAGATAGAAGCTCGTGTGTGATCTTCGGTGATGGTGCGGGCGCAGTTGTGGTAGAAGCATCAGAAGAGCCCGGTATCTTATCAACGCATATGAACGCCGACGGTCAATATCAAGATCTGCTGTATGTGAACAATCCAATCAAAGACCAAAAACAAGAAGGTGATCAGGCTTTCATGACGATGCACGGCAATGATGTGTATAAAGTCGCGGTTAAAACATTAAGCCGTGTTGTGGATGAAACACTTGAAGCCAACAACATGGATAAATCAGATGTTGACTGGTTAATACCGCACCAAGCTAATATAAGAATCATTTCCTCGGTTGCAAAAAAGCTGAATATGCCGATGGAAAAGGTTGTTCTCACGATAGAAAATCAAGCCAACACGTCTGCTGCTTCAGTGCCTCTTGCATTAGATCAAGCAGTTAGAGATGGGCGAATTAAAAAAGGTGAAATAGTCTTGATGGAAGCCTTTGGTGGTGGTTTTGTCTGGGGTTCTGCTCTTGTAAAAATGTAAGTCTTCAGTAAATTCAAATCATTTAATACATTATGTCATCAAACAAAATAGCCATTGTTTTTCCAGGTCAGGGGTCCCAAGCTGTCGGTATGCTAGGTGATCTGTCTGCTCACTATAATCAAATCAAAGAAACCTTCGATGAGGCATCACAAGCATTAGGCCGTGATTTATGGGCGTTAGCCCAAAATGGGCCTGTTGAAGAGTTGAACCAAACACAAAATACACAACCTTTGATACTAACAGCAAGTGTTGCCATGTGGCGCGTGCTCCAATCTACAGCGGAAGTTACTCCCTCGTTTATGGCTGGCCATAGCTTGGGTGAATATACAGCGCTTGTTTGTGCGGGAAGTTTGGACTTTGTTGATGCAGTTAAATTGGTTGAGCAACGTGCGATGTTTATGCAGCAAGCCGTCCCTGAAGGTGAGGGAGCGATGGCTGCAATATTAGGTCTTGAAGTAGCTGACTTAGTAAATATTTGTAATCAAGCGGCTGAGGGAGAAACTGTTTCGGCTGTTAATTTTAATGCACCTGGTCAGGTTGTTATTGCAGGTAATACGAACGCAGTTAATAGAGCAATAGAGTTGGCGAAAGAACAGGGCGCAAAAAGAGCGTTGCCGTTACCAGTCAGTGTACCTTCACATTGTGCGTTGATGGCTCCAGCTGCTGAAAAGTTAATGGCTGTATTGGGCGGAGTTAGGTTTTCAATACCAACCATTTCAGTCATACACAATACGGATGTAGCGCAACATAACGATGCATCTGATATTAAGCAGGCTCTGATGAAACAATTACACACGCCGGTACGCTGGGTTGAGACAGTTGAGATGTTAACTGATGCCGGAATAGATACCATTATTGAGTGTGGTCCAGGTAAAGTGCTAAGTGGATTAAATAAAAGAATTAATAAATCATTAGCACTTTACTCGTTAGGTGATGAGCGCTCATTTAATAAAACGATAGAGGCATTATGATGAATAATAAACCAATTGCATTGGTTACTGGAGCAAGTCGTGGGATAGGTAAAGCCATTGCGCAACAGCTGGTCGCTGATGGTTTTTATGTTGTTGGAACGGCCACTTCTGATAACGGCGCGGCGGCTATATCAGATTATCTATCTGATTCAGGTAAAGGAATGACGTTAGATGTTACCGACACAGATTCAATTCAGTCGGTCTTGAAAGACATTACATCTACCGTGGGTGCGCCTACAGTGTTGGTGAATAATGCTGGGATTACCAGAGATAATCTTATGCTCAGAATGAAAGATGATGAGTGGGATGATATTATTTCAACCAATCTAAGTTCAATATTCCGCGTTAGTAAAGGTTGTTTGCGCGGTATGATGAAAAATAAAAAAGGGCGGATTGTTAGTATTGCCTCAGTTATTGGTGTAACCGGTAATGCTGGGCAAGCAAATTATGCAGCTGCTAAGGCAGGGATTATCGGGTTTAGTAAATCGTTAGCGAGAGAAGTTGGCTCAAGAAATATCACAGTCAATACGGTGGCTCCAGGCTTTATTGACACAGATATGACAAAAGCCTTACCAGATGAGCAAAAAGCTTCATTATTGGAAGGGGTTCCTCTTGGGCGTCTTGGTGATGCAAAAGAGATAGCAAATGCTGTTTCCTTCTTATGTTCTGATAAAGCGGCTTACATTACAGGGGAAACTTTACATGTTAATGGTGGCATGTATATGGGGTAATGAATAATTGATCGTAAGTTTTTAGTAGTAGTCCTTGGTTTGATATATAGAATTGTTTAAACTTTTTTAATTTAGCAATATAATAAGAAGACCACAAATTTAGCAATATAATATGAACACCACAAATTAAATTTGTGGTTCCAAAAATACAGAGGGAATAGAAAAATGAGTAATATTGAAGAGCGCGTCAAAAAAATCGTTGCAGAACAACTTGGTGTGAAGGAAGAAGAAGTAACAAACGAAGCATCATTCATCGATGACTTAGGTGCAGATTCATTGGATACGGTTGAGTTAGTGATGGCTCTTGAAGAAGAGTTTGATTGTGAGATTCCTGATGAACAAGCTGAAGGTATCACAACTGTTCAACAAGCAATTGACTACGTTAATAATAACGCAGAATAAATCAATTTCTTTTTATCAAGCACGGCTTACTTTATCGTAAGCCGTGCTTGTTTTATGTTAGAGAGTTCATATTGTGTCTAAACGTCGAGTAGTAGTTACAGGGTTGGGTTTGTTGTCACCAGTTGGTGGTAATGTTGCAGATTCTTGGGAAAATATTTTAAATGGTCAAAGTGGTATTGCCCCGATAACTCGGTTTGATACAACTGATTTTCCATCAAATTTTGGTGGAGCCGTTAAAGATTTCGATGTAAATGACTATCTTTCTCGTAAGGATTCAAAAAAAATGGATCCATTTATTCATTACGGTGTTGCGGCTGGAATCCAAGCTTTAGATGATTCTGGTCTTGAGGTGACGGATGAAAATGCTGAAAGAATCGGCGTAGCCATTGGTGCAGGTATTGGTGGTATTTCAGGCATTGAAGCTGGTTTTGAAGGCTTTCAAAAAGGTGGGCCAAGAAAGATTTCACCGTTTTTTGTGCCATCAAACATCATCAATATGATCTCAGGAAACCTTTCAATTTTACGTGGATTGAAAGGGCCAAATTTCGCAATTGTAACGGCATGCACAACAGGTGCGCATAATATTGGCGATGCAATGCGCATTATTCAATACGGTGATGCTGATGTGATGGTGGCTGGTGGGGCAGAAATGGCCACGTCAGTGACGTCTTATGGTGGGTTTTCTTCTGCGCGTGCCTTGTCACGTAGGAATGATTCACCCGAAACAGCGAGTCGTCCTTGGGACAAAGACCGTGATGGCTTTGTTTTAAGTGATGGTGCCGGTGTTTTGGTGCTTGAAGAATATGAGCATGCTAAAAAACGCGGTGCACAAATTTATGCAGAATTAGCCGGCTATGGAATGAGCTCCGATGCATTTCATATGACCATGCCATCAAAGAATGGTGATGGCGCATACCGTTGCATGCGAAATGCTTTAAAAGACGCTTCGTTAGATGCAGAACAAGTCAGTTATATCAATGCTCACGGTACCTCGACACCTGCTGGGGATGTTGCTGAAACGCACGCAGCTAAAACTTTATTAGGTGATAATGCTTATAAAGTACCGATGAGTTCAACCAAGTCCATGACTGGTCATATGCTAGGAGCAGCTGGTGGCGCAGAGGCAGTATTTTCTGTTTTAGCGTTGCGTGATCAAGTGGCGCCACCGACCATTAATCAATTTACGCCTGATCCTGATTGTGATTTAGATTATGTGCCAAATGAAGCACGTCAAATGGAAATGAATGTTGTTGTGTCAAATTCATTTGGGTTTGGTGGTACTAACGGCACGCTCGTCTTTAAACGACTTTAGCTTATACCCTGCCAGGTGACACTGGATATAAAAGACTGTGGCGATTACCTTAAAATCGAAATTGCTTCAGATTTCGACCTATTAGATTGCCATGCGGCGAATCCTCAGCGCTATCCATTTTTATTAGAAAGTAATGATGCAAGTCATTCAGCCAATGCTTTCGATATATTGTTCGGTTTTCCTGGCGAAAAAATTGAATCATCAAGCATAAAAAATAATCAATTTTTCGCTAAGTTTGATCATGCTTTTGAACGAGAGAAAGTACCAAGTAAGGCTGACAAACTTCCTTTTACGGGGGGCTGGTTTGTCTTTTTAAGTTATGAACTTATTGGTGTTATTGAAGAAAAACTTTCCGATCTGCAAGTAGATAAAAGCTTACCGGTGGTGAGTGCTGTAAGAATCCCTTTAGCCATCATAAGAAGCCATCAGGATAACCGTTGCTGGATTGTGTGCGAAAAGGGACATGATGCTTTAATTAAACAAGTATTGGTTGATCTAGAGACCCTGGAAAAGAGTGGATTTAACTATCCAACAGTCAAGTTAAAAGAAGACCCGTCGAACGCCTTTTTAGCGGGTGTAAAAAAGATTAAGTCATATCTAATTGAAGGAGATACCTTACAGGTTAATCTTTCTAGGCAATGGGCCGGTGAGTTTGCTGGTCAGAGTGATTATTTAGATGTTTATCGTTCACTAAGGGTACATAACCCTTCACCTTTTGCTGGGTTGGCTTGTTTCGGCGAGACGGTTATTTGTTCATCATCTCCGGAGCGTTTAATTAGTTGTGTTGACGATGTTGTGCAAATGCGACCTATCGCAGGCACAAGGCCCAGAGATAAAGATGAACTGTTAGACAATAGTTTTGCGCAAGAGTTACTTTTTAATGCAAAAGAAAGCGCAGAACATATTATGTTGATTGACCTCATTCGTAATGATCTTGGGCGAATTTGTACAACCGGTACGGTAAAGGTTGATGAGAAAATGAGCTTGGAATCTTATGCAGAAGTGCATCATATAGTCTCAAACGTCACTGGTAAATTGGTCTCGGGCATGTCGCCCTCAAACGTGATTAAAGCAGTTTTCCCGGGCGGTACAATAACGGGTTGTCCTAAAGTTCGTTGTATGGAGATCATTAATGAACTAGAAAAAACGCCAAGGGGTGCCTATACCGGGTCGATGGGCTACATTAATCGTAATGGCAACTTAGACCTAAACATATTAATAAGAACCTTTACCATTAATGATAGGCAGTTAATATTGAGGACAGGGGCAGGAATCGTGGCGGATTCAATTGCAGAAAAAGAACTTGAAGAAACACGACATAAAGCCAAAGCTTTATTACAAGCGTTGAATATTAGTAATGGATAAGACCCTAATTAATGGTCAATATGGTGACTCAATTAATGCTTCAGACAGGGGCTTACAATATGGTGACGGCCTGTTTGAAACCATTCTAGTGGAGTTTGGTTGCCCTTGTTATCTTGAAGAACACTTGCAGCGCTTACAAAAAGGTTGCGAAGTGCTGGGTTTTCCACCTCTTAATAAGGATATTTTAGAAAGAGAAATCTTTCAGCTCATCGAGACAAATCAATGTGGGGTTATAAAATTATTGATTTCAAGAGGTGTCGGTAAAAGAGGTTTTTTGCCGCCAAAAAACCCTAACGTAACACGGCTAGTGTCTTTTTCTGCAACTAAGGCAACGGTTAAAAATCCACTGCTTAGTTTAGACCTTGTTTTATGTCATACTCAGCTAAGCCGCCAACCCTTATTGGCTGGGCTTAAACACTTGAATCAATTAGAACGAGTGTTAGCACGTAGTGAATTTGGCGATACTATTTCAACCGAAGGTTTAATGCTCGATGTTGATGGCGTAGTGATTGAAGGAACAATGAGTAATATTTTTATTGTTAGCAAGGGTGTTTTAATGACGCCTACATTAGAAAATGCGGGAGTTAGAGGAATCATTCGTGATTACTTAATAGCTCAAGCGACTCAAGAAGGAATGGATTGTAGAGAGATGGAGCTGTCTGTGGAGAACGTAATAGATGCAGATGAGGTTTTTATGACAAATAGTTTAATGCCTATACGAGCTATTAAACAACTTAGAATTGATGACAAAGCCTTTATTAAAGAGGCGGGTCCGTATGCACACTGGGCGTTAGATAGCGTACTGGCTGCTATTCAGCATCAAGTCGATCAACACGCGGGAAAAAACTAATGCGGCGCTTATTAGCAATAACAATTATTGTTTGTAGTTTATTATTTGGTTGGTTTTGGATGATGTACAACTATGCAATGAATGAATCGTCTATTTCTAACGAGATGGGCTCTGTTGTTGTGAACATTGAAAAAGGTCAAAACCTAAATCAAATTATTTCAACGCTGGATAAGAAAGGCGTGGTAGATGGGCCTTGGTTTAAATGGCATGTACGGTTTGAAGGAGCTGCCAATAAAATACAAGCAGGTGAGTACGAATTTTCTCCAGGGTTGACACCGGTGCAAATATTGAATTTTCTAGTCAAAGGCAAGGTTAATCAATATGCTATTTCAATTATTGAAGGCCAAACGTTTAAGGAAGTTTTAAGGGACATTAGAGAGCATCCAGCGATTAAAAAAACACTGCCTGAACAAGCGAGTATCAGTCAGTATTTAACGTTATTGAAGATTCCGGAAAAACATTTAGAGGGGATGCTATTACCCGAAACATATTTTTTTACTAAAAATACATCTGATGTAGATATTCTTCGTCGTGCATACCGTTCGATGCAGGTTTTCGTTAATTCAGCATGGCCTAAAAGAGATGTAAGAACAGTGATACCAAACGTTTATGATGCACTGATTCTAGCATCTATTGTAGAGAAGGAAACGGGGGCTGCTCACGAACGAAAGCAGATAGCGGGTGTTTTTATCCGTAGACTTGAAATAGGTATGAAACTACAAACAGACCCAACTGTTATTTACGGTATGGGAGATGGGTATGACGGTGATATAAGGTATAGAGATTTACGTAAGGACACACCCTATAACACATATACACGTTATGGGCTTCCACCGACACCAATAGCAATGCCTGGTAAGGCGGCGATCGACGCAGTTCTACACCCAGAAGACACTAAAAACTTATATTTTGTATCGAATGGTGATGGCACGCATATATTTTCTGAAACGTTGAAGCAACATAATGCAGCGGTTAACAAATACCAACGGAAGCAATAATAATGAAAGTGGGAAAGTTTTTAACCCTTGAAGGCGTTGAAGGTGTTGGTAAAACAACAAATCTGGAGTTCATTGCTAACTATATAAAATTAGCCGGGCAAGAGGTTGTTACAACGAGAGAGCCTGGTGGCACAAAAATAGCCGAAAAAATTCGAGGCTTGTTATTAGACCAGGATGATGAGTCATTATGTGATGAGTCTGAGCTTCTCTTAATGTTTGCGGCACGGGCTCAACACATTAAAAACGTCATTATGCCGGCCTTAGAATCTGGCAAGTGGGTTGTGTGTGATCGTTTTACGGACGCTACGTATGCGTATCAAGGGGGCGGGCGTCATTTTAAAGTTGCTGATATTAGCTGGCTAGAACAATTTGTTCAAAAGGGCTTGTTGCCCGACCTTACCATTTTGTTAGACTTGTCGGTGGATATTGGCTTACAACGAGCGGCGAATAGAAGTGATCCAGACCGTTTTGAATCTGAAAAAAAAGTATTTTTTGAAAATGTTCGGCAAGTATATTTGGATAGAGCAAAGGCAGAACCTAAACGCTTTGGTGTTGTTGATGCCTCTGACCCTTTGCAACAAGTACAGAAAAATATAGCCGTTTACTTAGACAAAATATTGCTAGATGAGTAATCAATTACAAGCTGTTTACCCTTGGTTACAAAACTATTGGGGGCCATTATCTCGTTACTTAAAGCAAGACCGCTTACCCAGTGCTTTGATGCTAGTTGGCAACGAAGGGTTAGGGGTGTCATCGTTGGCTATCGCGTTTGCCCATCGAGCTGTTTGTTCTTCATCTCTTGATGAGCCGTTTGCTTGCGGTTTATGTGAAGCGTGTTTATTGTTTAAAGCTGATAATTACCCAGACTTCTTTCATGTAATACCTGAAGAGGGCAAAACGAGTATTAAAATTGAACCCATCCGGCAGTTAATGTCATCATTAGCATTAAGCAATCAATATACTAAACCAAGAATTGTTGTTATTGACCCAGCCGATGCGATGTCTCATTCAGCGGCTAATAGTTTACTGAAAACCTTAGAGGAACCTAGCGAAAATACCTGCCTGGTTTTGATAGTGAATCAACTGTCGAAAGTACCCGCAACAATAAGAAGTCGTTGTCAGCTTATAACCGTTAAGGGTATTGAGCTGACTGAGGCAAAGGATTGGTTAGTTGGTTTGGGCTGTAAGGAGCCAGAACAATATTTGAGTTTAGCTAACAACGCGCCTCTTTATGCTAAAGAATTATGGCAAAAAGAGGCCTTGAAGATCAGAAAGCTGTTACTGAATAACTTTATAGAGCTTTTGAAAGGGCGTTTAGATCCAGTCCTATTTGCTGAAAAATGTATTAGCCTAAAAGGCTTGCCTGTTTTAAAATGGCTGATGTCGTGGCTATCTGATGCAATCAAGTGCGCTCATGGTGCCTTAGATAATCAGCTAATGAACCCTGACCTGAGAGCTGACTTGAAAGTTTTTATAGAAACGCTACACTTAAAAGGAATGCATACTTTGTTAGAGCAGTTAAATTATTTAACATCGTTAGAGTCTAATCAAGTTAACCAACAGTTAATGCTAGAAGAGTTCGCGATACAAAGTTATTCACTAACACGTAAATAAAGGCTAGTTAAATGACCCCTACAGGAAAAGAGTCTCGCCAAGGAATTTTATCTTTAACGATTAAAGATAAAAATGCATTGTATGCGGCGTTTATGGATTATGTTGAGGGGGGCGGTTTGTTTATCCCAACCCATAAGAAATATAGCTTAGGTGATGAAGTATTTATGTTGTTGAGTCTAATGGGCGAGGCAGAAAGAATTCCGGTTGCTGGGCGAATTATTTGGATAACCCCAGTGGGCGCAGAAGGCTCCAGATCGAACGGTGTTGGTGTTCAATTTAATGAACAAGATGGTGGTGCAGCGCGAGCAAAAATAGAAACATATTTGGCAGGAACCTCTGCAACTGGGCGACCTACACACACCATGTAATGTTACTTGATGAATGTTCTTGAAACGGCCTTTAAGGCCGTTTTTTATTTATAGAGGATAATACCTATGTTTATAGATTCACATTGCCACCTAGATCGTGTTGATCTAAGCCCTTTCTCAAATAGTCTTAGTGAATATTTAGAAGCTACGAAAGCTGATTCATTAGAGCATATGTTATGTGTGTCAATTAATTGGGAAGATTACCCTGCAATGCGAGATTTGGTGAACGGTTTTGCAAATATTTCTACATCGGTCGGTGTGCACCCTAATGAGATGGATGGCCATGATCCAAGTGTTGATGAATTAGTGGATATTGCCTTGAAAGATCAGGTTGTGGCCATTGGTGAAACCGGCTTAGATTATTCTAGAATTGAAAAAGAGACTGAGGTACTTACCCAGCAGCAACGTTTTCGTCATCACATCTGGGCGGCAAAGAAAATTGATAAGCCGATTATCATCCATACCCGTGATGCAAAGCAGGACACAATTAGAATTATGCAGGAAGAATCTGCTGGTGAGTGTGCTGGTGTTTTGCATTGTTTTACTGAAGATTGGGAGATGGCAAAACAAGCACTGGACTTAGGGTTTTATATCTCATTCTCAGGCATTGTTACATTTAAAAATGCTAAGCAAGTTCAAGAAGTGGCAAAAAAAGTGCCCAATGACCGTTTTTTAATAGAAACAGACTCTCCCTATTTGGCGCCTGTTCCGATGCGAGGAAAGCCAAATTACCCTAATTACGTAAAATATGTGGCAGAAAAAATGGCAGAATTAAGAGGTTTATCCTTAGACGCCACAGCACAAATGAGTGCTAAAAACTATTCTACTTTGTTTGATCGTTAATCTAGCGAGGCTTTGCGCCACCTTAAGAAATTAGGAAGAGGGTAGAAGTGCTTGGATCTTATTTAACAGCATTATTTTTTCGGTTAGCGTGTTGTTTGTGTCATTTAGTTCGTTATTAATGTCGCTTAATTGCTTTTGTAAAACTGAAATTTCTTCCCTTGCGGATTTGAGGTTTTCATCAGCCATGGTTTTATAAGCCTCATTAAATTTTTTCTGATAACTGGATAATAATTCACTTAACAGGTCGTCAAAGCTTTGCTGGCTAAAATTGTTTGAGCTGACTAAACTTTCAAGGTGCTCAAGAACATCATATAGCGGCTTCTTAAATTCGCGTTGGAAACATGAACTAAGTTGCTGATTGAGATAGTGTAAGTCGTCTTCATTTCCGCTGAACTGAGCAAATAATTTTAAGCTGCTCGATTCAAAACTATTAAGACTTTCCGCGTGTTTTTCAAAATATACTTGCTCAAGTGTTGTGACGATTTCTCGCAGTTCGTCTTTAGGAAAAGAGCGTTGTTCAAGGTAATTGTATAGTTCTCGGATAGATGACGAAGAGGGTGCTTGATCTGCTTGAGTCGTGGGCTCTTCGGGTACTTGTGGTTGAAACTGGGTAAGTTGCTCTAAAAAAGCGGCTGAATCTTCTTCTGTTACATCACCCGTTGATAATTGGGCAATGCAAAAATCGGCGGCTTGTTTAAAGCTAAGCGGTGTTTTTACACTAGCAGGCGGTGTGACAGTATTAGGTAAAGTGTCTTCTTTAAACGTAACGACTGGTGTTTCAGAAGGTGTTTGAGCACGTGAGTCAATGCCATCTTGCTGGCGCCAAAACTCACTGAATGAGTCGACAGTTTGTTCAGCAACCTCTTTGTCTAATTCTTGAGCCAATTTTTTAAAGCAGCCACTTGCATTAGAGTCTGGACTTAACAATACAGCAGGGCATTGAAGCCTGATGGATGAAATCATGGTTTCATCTACTTGAATATAGCCCAGGTAGTTAATGTCAACATCAATATATTTTTTTACAGCCGACTCAAAACGTTTATAGATTGCTTGGCTATTCTCGGCATCTAAAGCCATATTCACGAGAATATATGAAGTTCGATTATAGTTTGAGCGTTTTAAAACTTTAAGTAATGAAAAGGAGTCGGTTAAAGAAGTGGGTTCGGGGGTAATAATAATAATTGAAAACTGTGAGGCTCTAATAAAATCAAGAACATCATCCCCAATGCCCGCAGCCGTATCTATAATGAGATAATCAAAATCTTGTTGGAGTTTATCTAAAGCCGCTAATAAGATCAGTTTTTGCTCATTTGTTAATTGCGCATATTCAGCAATTCCGGTCGCGCCGGGAACAACTTTTAAGCCGCGTGGCCCATCAATAATAATTTCTTTTAAGTTTTTTTCGCCGTTTAAAAGATGTTGTAAGGTATACGTTGGTTGAATACCTAATAGAATATTAATGTTGGCCAAACTAGCATCAGCATCAAATACACACACTTTTTTGTCTAACGCGGTAAGAGAAAGCGCTAGATTAGTGGCCGTGCTAGACTTACCAACGCCCCCTTTACCACTGGTGACTGTGATAACTTTTGCTTTTGGCTGGCTCATACTGTTTATACTTGTGTTAGTGTAAGCTAATTCCATTTGATCAATCGCTAGTCCGTTAGTGTAAAACGTTAAGTTAAAGTAACTTTGATTTTATCAAAATACCTTCCCAATAAGTTAAAAATTTATAATCTATAAAATGAAAACAAACCTAACATCATTTTCTCATGGTATTGGTAGCTTTATTGCGGGCTTCCACTTAATCCGCCAGCCAGGATTAAGGCGTTTCGTTATTATTCCCTTATTGATTAATGTGGTGCTCTTTAGTGTGGCAAGTTGGCTGCTGTGGCACTATTTATCAACAATGGTCGATTCTATGTTGCCAAGTTGGTTATCTTGGTTAGCGTGGTTGATTTTGCCTATCTTTATGACCAGTATTTTAGCGATTGTTTATTATTGCTTTACCTTGGTTGCTAACATTATTGCGGCACCTTTTTATGGCCAGTTATCCAAAGGCGTAGAAGCGCATCTAAAGGGGCAGCCTTATGTTGAAGTAGATGCTGACACGTTTCTTAAAGAAGTGTTTCAGATGTTAGGGTTGGAATTACGTAAGATCACATACTATTTACTTCGTGCGGTTCCACTGTTAATACTGTCGGTGATACCTGGCATTAATGTAATTAGCCTGCCGCTATGGTTATTATTTAGTGCTTGGTTTTTAACATTTGAATATGCAGGCTATTCATTTGAAAACCACAAGATTTTATTTAATGATCAAAAACGTATGCTAAACAGATCTCGTGTCAACACGATGACGTTTGGCAGTATAAGTTTGTTGGCAACCACTATTCCTGTCATCAATTTGTTTGCACCTGCAGTAGCAGTAGCAGGTGCCACTAAACTATTTTATGAACGAGGAGAGTTAGGCTAATTCGGCATTAAATACATTATTTTCAATCGAAGTCAGCTTGCAAGGAATGATTTGGTTACTGAGTTTTTCAGGCTCTGTGCTAGTGATTTTAACGCGTAAATAATTTGGGCTATAACCGAATAATGTGCTGACACCGTCAGTCTCAACTTGGTGGCTATCCTCCCATAAAACATTAACAGTGTGACCGACTAGTTTATCCATTTGGGCGCGTTTTGCTGATGCCGCAAGGGTATGAAGAGCTTGGCTTCTGCTTTTTTTGATCTGCGTACTAATTTGGTTTGGCATAGAGGCTGCTTTGGTGCCTTCTCTAGTTGAGTAGGTAAAAATATGTAAGTCACCGAATTGCATTTCTTGGACAAAATCTAGCGTTTGTTGCCACTCGTCATCAGTTTCACCGGGAAACCCAACAATGATGTCGGAGGTGATATTGATGTTCGGCATTATTTTACGTGCTTCTAATACAAGCGCACGAAACTCACTTGTTTTACAGCGCCGAGACATTCTTTTAAGTACCGTGTCTGAGCCGCTTTGTATTGGTAAATGCATATGTGGCATTAACCTTGGGTTTTTAAATAATTCAAGAAAGCCTTGCGGTAAATCCCATGGTTCTAAAGAACCCATACGGATTCTTGGAATACTTGTTTGTTGTAATAAGGCTGTTACTAAATTGTATAGATTACTACCTGTATCACTACCATAACCACCTAGGTGTACGCCTGTAATAACAATCTCTGAAATGCCTTGTTGGTGGAGGGTGTTGGCTTCGGCGACGATACTGTCAATAGATTTGCTTTTTTCATCACCTCTGGCAATGGTGACGATGCAGAAACTACAACGGTATCGGCAGCCATCTTGCACTTTGATAAAGGCTCGTTGGCGTCCCCTAGAAAATAACGCAACCTCATTAGGCTCAGTTGCAATGCTCGGCATTGTTTCTTCACTTAGTTCATTAAGTGTTAAGGTGACTAATTGGTCTTTTTGTTGGTTATTAACGAGTAGATCAACGCCATCTAAGGCAACAGTTTCTTGCTCATTTAAGGTGGCATAACAACCGCTCACAACAAGTTTTGCCCTCGGGTTTTTTTGATGTGTTTTTCGCACAAGTTGGCGAGATTTTCTTACGGCTCCTTGCGTGACCGCACAGGTGTTGAGTACCAAAATATCGGCCTCAGTTTCTTGATTAACAAGCTGGTGCCCTTCGGCAACAAAATCATTTGCCCAAGATTCTATTTCAGCTTCGTTTAATCGGCAGCCTAATGTTTTAAGGTGAACGCGCATTGGAAAGTACTAGTGGTTTAAAGAACGTTTATTTTACGCTATTTGTTTTGCTGACAGATAAAGTCAATGACCTTTTGTTGGCAGCCCTCTGTATTCTCGTACAAAATGCCATGCCGGTTAGAGCTAACCCATTGATAGTGTAATAGTTTAGTTGGTATGTGTTTGGCAAGTGTTTGGTAACTGGATGGGGCAACTACAGGGTCGTTATCACCTTGGATCAGGAAGACAGGGCAGTTAATTTTTTTTAATCTGGGGAGGGTTTTTTTAATTAAAATTAAGAGCTGATTAATGGCTGCAATTGGGGTGTGGTGGTAATTAAGGTGGGGGTGTTCGGGTAGATTGGCTTTAAATGGCAAAATACCATCAGAGTTACTGATTTTTTGTATAAATTTATTCGTGTAGTGAGTGATTTTTACCAGTTGAGATAAAGGGTCTTTAAAACTGACGGGGGCTGAACACGCGGTAACTGAACGTATATTAAGGTGATGACTCGCAGTAACCATCAGAGCCAACAGGCCACCACTTGAAAAACCAACGAGGTGTACATCTTTGCTGTAACAATGTGCTATTTTGATACTTTGTTGAAGAGATTGACGCCAATCTTGCCAGCTTCTTTTGTGTAGGTCCCATGGTGATGTTCCATGGCCTTTTAGGCGGCAACCGATGCTGATATATCCTTGGGCAACAAATTTTTCAGCCAATGTTTTAAGTTCAATAGGCGTTGAAAGCAAACCGTGAACAAACACGACGCACTGCCCATTATATTTTTTTGGCATTAACAGATAGGGAAGGGCGGACTTTTCGGTGAGGTGTTGTTGTTGATTGATTACTTGGTGTTTTGGGTCTTTAAACTGTGAAATATCCCAATGGTATTCAAGTAACTCATCTTCAAATAGTAGGTGGGCAAACCGGTGGGATTGTTTGTCAAATTTAAAGGCTAAGCTGGTTTTAATAGCTATTCTGACCTGAGGAATGGATGCAGCCTCATTTGCATTTACAGCAATAGGGTTTTTATATCGAATGCTATCAAAATCTTGTTCGGCGGAAAGGTGTTCGGTAAATTTATAGTACACGCCCGACGATTCAAGCAAGTTTGCCTCGTAGGCACTTTTTAAAAACAGGTCAAAAGTCTCGCTTTTTGTCATTAACAAATTGCGATAAATAGAGGGGTTTTGCAGCGTTCGATGAAAGCTTAGCGTGTCGCTTTTTTGTAACTCCTTAATGCTGCCATAAATCAATTGATGCAGCTTTTTTTTATTAATATGGGTCTTTCCTTCGGCAACAAAATGCATGATCAGCGTTGCGGCAATATGAGCAATGTTAATAGTGACATTGTCATAAATAGCATGCATGTAATCATCACGAATTCTATTAGCGTTGCGTTGATAACTCAGACGAAACAATAGGTTGTTCAAATTACCGTTATGCTCAACTTTATTTAAAAGTTGTTTTAGCGCTAAATCTGAGTGGTTAACAAAGGTGGTTGTAATCGTTGATTCTAATCTGGTCCAGTAATCCTCTACGACAATAGGCTTAGCTAAACGAATGTCCATATCGGTATCTTTAAATAAAAAGTTACCTTCGATTAATAACTCTTCCGAGATACGATGGTGTAAGTTATTAACAAAAAATCGTACCGTATTGCTTAATGCATTTTCACCAATTCGTAAGGGGTAAAAGGTAATATTGCAGGGGATGATAAGGGTGGGTTTTTTGCACAGTTCCAGCAATTGCTGTTTGTCTTCAAAGCCTAATTCTTTCGCCCATAAAGAGAGGGTTTCTGTGTTTTCTTGTTCACTAAGGTCACGAACAGTTTGTTTGAAAATAGCGATTGCTAAGGCAATAACTGCTGGCCCAGTATGTAGTTTTCGCCGCTCATTATGTGAACGTGAATAAATACTGTAGCGGCCTTCTTTATCAAGCACACGTCGGTCTTTTACGATACCGCCTTCGGGGAAGGCAACGAGCTTTTGTTGGTGTAAAATATCTTTTGCTATATGAAACAAAAGCCCATCAATGTTATTTGGTATACCACCTAAATCAATCAAATAACGACCGAAAACATTATCAGCGAATAACTCGTTTGCAGCAATTGACCTAGAGTAGTGTTTTGTTTTTTCGTAAATTAAATATTGTGGGATAAAGGTTTCAAATCGAGCAAAGTGATTGAATAAAAAGATATCGCCTTCTAACCAAGAGGATGGGTTGCCATGAGTGCGAACCGTCAGGCTAAGAACCTTAAATAAGGCTTTCATAGCATGATAAGTCCAGTGGTAAATGCCTGGGTTTATCGTATATTGCTGCGTCTCTATTTTATTTTTTGAGTCGTCGCTCATGCCCGTGTTTTAATTAAAAACTTAACGTTTAAATGCATAGTAGTTCATTATGGTTAGTTTTACTCCAAAAAATAGGCAACAGTTACCTTACTTGAAGCAAGGAGAGGTACATGTGTGGGTGTTTGACCTGATGGTGCCAATAACTAGCAAGGCTCACACTATAGTGAGTGAAACTGAGTGGCTAAAAATAAATCGATTAAAGCATCAACAAAATAGAGCATTAGCATTGTCGATGAGAGTACAGCTTAAGCGATTGCTGTCATGCTATTTGGGTATCAGCCCAGTTGAGCTGCAATTTGATACAACTGAATTTGGTAAACCGTACCTAAAAAATCAAGCATTATCGTTTAATGTTTCACATTCTGGCTCGCAGGCCCTGGTGGCAATGACCTTAGAAGAAGATATTGGTGTTGATCTTGAGCATTGGCGTTATTTAGATAATTTAGAGGGCTTAGTAAAGCGTAACTTTTCAAGCAGTGAACAAGCTCAATGGGTCAATATTAGCGCAGCACAACGCGAAGAGACTTTTTTTAACATTTGGACCTGTAAGGAAGCTTTTATCAAAGCAACGGGTAGAGGGCTGGGAATGGGTGTGTCTCGTTGTGGTTTTAGTTTGACACCACCAAATAGGCTCTTAGAGTGCCCAGTTGAGTATGGGAGTGCAGCAGATTGGTCATGTGTATCTTTAAAGGTAGGTGAAAAAGTCAGTGCATCGTTAATGCTACGGTCTAAGCATTGCGAACCAATTATCTCTACATTTGATCATGAAAATCCACCTCAATTTATTTAATCGCTATAAAATACGCGCTGCCATCAAATATACGTTATTAAATACGACCTTACATACGTTATGAATCAATTTCCAAAAACACTGGTTGAAGCACTTGATAACAACCAAGATGCCAGTAAAACCATTACCTATATCAGTAGTAAAGACAACGAGCGCCAAGTGAGTTATCCCGCTTTAAAAAAACGGGCGCTAGGCTTGCTGCACCATATTCAGCAAAAAGGAGCATCTGAAGGGAACGAGTTAATCATTCACTTAGCTGAAAATGAACAATTTATTGATGCGTTTTGGGCGTGCCAATATGGCGGTATTGTCGCTGTGCCATTAGCGATTGGAACCAGTGATGGACACCGTGAAAAAGTATTTAATGTTTTTGAAAAACTTAACACACCGTATATCGCAACGACTAGAAAGGCTTTGCAGCGGTTAAAAGTTTTTGCTGAAGAACACGGAAAAGAGTCTATTTACAAAGTGATTGAGCAAAAAGCACTGATGCTCGATAAAATTGAGACCTTTGATACTTTAGGAGCGCTGGCAGATATTAACCCTGAGCAAACAGCGTTTATTCAATTCTCCTCTGGTTCTACTGGCGACCCTAAAGGTGTTGTATTAACACATAAAAATTTAGTAACAAATTTATATGGCATTATTGAATGCAGTGCATTTGATTATAGGGACAGCTTTTTTAGCTGGATGCCATTGACTCATGATTTAGGTATTATTGGTTTTCATTTGACACCCTTATTCGTCAATATAAATCAATATATTATGCCAACCGACTTGTTTGTTCGTCGTCCGGCATTGTGGCTTGAAAAAGCCAGTGAGAAAAAAGCGACGATTTTATCGTCACCAAATTTTGGTTATAAACATGTTTTAAAACGCTTTAAACCAGAAAACCAAGTTAATCTTGATTTATCACATGTCCGCCTGCTTTTTAACGGAGCAGAACCTATCTCTGCAGACCTATGTAGAGAGTTTAGCGCGGTAATGAAACCGTTCGGTCTAGCAGAAACAGCGATGTTTACGGTTTATGGTTTAGCGGAAGCGTGTTTGGTAGTTAGCTTCCCTGAATTAGCCCAACCACTTTCTACTCTTCATGTGTTGCGCAGCTCTTTAGTAGAGGGGCAGCCAGCACAGGTCGTTAGCGAGGCATCCGATCAAAGTATAGAGTTGGTTCGCTTAGGAACTCCTATTATCGGGACGCAAATGATAATTGCAGATAGCAGTGGGCAAGCTGTTGCTGATAATGTAATCGGCCGAGTGTTAATTAAAGGCGAAAATGTAACAAAAGGTTACTATCACGCGCCTGAGTTAAATGAAAAACTGATTAATGATGAGGGTTGGTTAGATACAGGTGACCAAGGTTTGTTAAACGAGGGGCAGTTGGTTATTACAGGTAGAACCAAGGATCTAATCATTGTTAATGGGCAAAACTATTATGCCCCTGACCTTGAGTCTGTTTGTGAGCATGTTGATGGTATTGAGTTAGGAAAAGTGGTCGTCTGTGGTATTCGTAACGTTGAAGATGCACTGGATGAATTGGTTGTTTTTGTTTTATATCGAGGTGAGCTAGAAAACTTTTACCAAACTACGATAGAAGTTAGACGCCAATTAAATGAAAAATCTGGCTTAGATGTGGCGCATGTTTTACCTATAAAAAAAGTACCTAAAACCACCAGTGGTAAGGTTCAACGTTTTGCATTAGCGGAACAATTTGAAGCGGGGGCGTTTAATGAGATTATAGCGGCTTTAACAGAGCTGTCTGAAACACAATCAACTGAGTTTATTGCAGCGGGTAGTTCCATAGAGCGAATATTATTAGATATTTGTCACTCTGTTGTAGCCGATCAGAAAATCAGCTTGAAAGACAATATTTTTGAAATGGGAACAAGCTCGTTAAAGTTGGCACAAATTCACGAGAAGATAGACGAGGAGTATCCAGAGGTTGTTGAGTTAACAGATTTTTTCGATTACCCAACAATTGAACAGTTAGCTGGGTTTATTGCGCATAAAACAACCCCCTAAACGATAGTGGTTTAATCGTAGACACCACGCTTTCTCTTCCATTTACGGTTAGACCACATCCAATCTTCAGGCGCATCGAGAATCATTCGCTCGGTTGCTCTAGCGTATTTCTCGGTGATTTCGTGACCCTCTTTTTCATAGGGGGCTTGTCCAAGTTCTTCAAAAAACACTTCGTAATGACCAAGACTTAGGCGCTTCATACCAACAAAAATAACAGGGTATTTGGTGAGCTTGGCAATCTTCTGAGCACCGACTGCAAATGAACTGTCTTGGTTAAGGAACTGAGTCCAGTATTTTTCTTCTTTTCTGACAGGCGATTGATCAGCAACCATCGCAAAGCCACGGACCTCTTTACGACGCTGCATAATTTCAATTAATGCATTTTTGTTAGGTATTGGGCGAGCGTTAAAACGTGACCTAGAGATTTTCATATAGTCATCAACAATTTTATCGTGCAAAGGTTTGTATACAGCATCGATAGGAAAAGAAAGCTGTAAGCTGCAACCAGCCAGCATCCATTCCCAGTTGCAATGGTGAGCGGCAAGCATCAAGACAGATTGGTCGTTTTTCGCAAACTTTTCTATCACTTCTGGGTTTTTTAAGGTAACACGCTGACGAATTTGTTCTTCCGTGAGGGTGCGGGTTTTACTGGCTTCCAATATTACATAGACCAAATGCTTAAAATTTAATTTAGCCAGTTTTTTAAGCTCATTGCTCGGGGTATCTGGAAAAGAGTTTTGCATGTTCGAATAAATAACATTGCGTTTGCGCTCAACAAGATAATAGCCAATTAAGTAAACGGGATATGCAAGTGCGTGCAGCATCGGCAATGGAAGTTTTCCAAGCAATGGGTAAAAGCGAGAGCTAAAGGGTTGCCGGTGTTTGGCCATAATCTAGGTAAAAATCAGTAGGGTTAAAAATTCTCTATTCTACCAAAGCTATTGCGCTTCTTAGGCAAAAAATACATAGCCAATACAGATGGCGGTAATAATACCTATCAAGTCTGCAAATAACCCGCAGGCAACCGCATGCCGAGCTTTTTTTATACCCACTGCGCCGAAATAAACGGCTAAGACGTAAAAGGTTGTCTCTGTGCTGCCTTGTACAATAGAGGCAAGCCTGCCGGCAAAAGAGTCTGCGCCGTGTGTTTGCATGGTGTCTATCATCATTGCCCGAGCGCCACTTCCGCTGAGCGGTTTTATCAGCGCTGTTGGTAACGCATCGAGGAATTGGCTATCCAGCGAATAATGGATTAACAACGAGCGTGCGTAATCCAGCGTTATTTCAAGTGCCCCTGATGCCCTAAAAACACCAATAGCAACCAACATTGCTACTAGGTAAGGAATAATCATTACAGCGGTTTGAAAGCCTTCTTTAGCGCCATCAATAAATGCATCATAAACATTAATACGTTGTTTGATAGCACCACTCATAAAAACAATAATCAAACTAAAAATAATAAAATTGCTCGCCAGCGATGATTGTTGTTGCATGCTGGCTTGGTCAAGGCTTGAAAAATAGAACAATATTAAGCCGATAACGGTGCTAAAAGCAGCTAAATAGCAAAGCACAACTGGCTCGTAAAGTTTTATACGTTGAATGCTAGCAACGGCTATAAGCCCAGCCATCGTCGAGGCATAGGTAGCAATTAAAATAGGGATAAAAACATCGGTTGGGTCAGCAGCGCCCATTTGTGCACGATATGTGAAAATAGTCAGAGGGAATAGGGTGACAGCTGAGGTATTGATTACCAAGAATAAAATTTGAGCGTTGCTGGCCGTGTCTTTTAATGGGTTTATGGTTTGCAAGTGCTGCATGGCTTTTATACCTAAGGGCGTTGCCGCATTATCAAGCCCTAACATATTGGCAGACAAGTTCATCACCATAGCGCCCAAGGCAGGGTGCTTATCTGGAATGTCGGGCATTAGGCGTTTTAAAAGAGGGTTTAAAAAGCGTGTTAAATGGTTAATAAAACCACTTTTTTCGCCAATTTTCATAATCCCCATCCAAAAACATAAAACGCCGGTCAGGCCGAGAGAAATTTCAAATGCTGTTTTGGATAAGGTAAATGTGGCGAGGGTAATATCATTAAAAATGTTCATATCGCCGAGTATAAAAAGGCGATAAAGGCCGGTTAGAAAGGCAATGAAAAAAAAGCCAAGCCAAATAATATTTAACATAAAATAAAGGGCAAACCTTGTCTAAACAATCAGCAATCAAAGGGTAGGGTGTCTCCCTAAGTGATACGTTCACTTAGTCAATTAAACTGTAACATACCGGTACAATGGCAGATAAGAATATTAACGTTAATGATAACTTGAATAAATTATTAACAATTATGGCTCAGTTAAGAGATGTTGATAACGGTTGTCCCTGGGATGTGGAGCAAAGTTTTGAGACGATTGCGCCATACACAATCGAAGAAGCCTATGAAGTTGCTGATGCAATTCAGCAAAAAAACCTGCCTGCTTTAAAGGATGAATTAGGCGACCTTTTATTCCAAGTGGTTTTTCATGCACAGTTAGCTAAAGAGCAGCAGAGTTTTGAGTTCTCCGATATTGTTGACGCAATTTGCGATAAGTTAACCAGACGTCATCCGCATGTGTTTAATAATGAAATAACCTCGAAAGACGATTTAGCAAAAAAATGGGAAATACAAAAACGAGCAGAAAATAAAAATGAGACACGCAGCAGTGTGTTGTCCGGTGTCAGTTCCAATCAACCGGCAATTAATCAAGCCTACAAATTACAGAAAAAAGCAGCCTCGGTAGGGTTTGACTGGGATGAGGTTGGCGCTGTTGTCGATAAATTAGACGAAGAAATTGATGAGCTGAAAGATGAAATGGTACTTGAAAATAATCGTAAAAGAATAGAGGAAGAACTAGGGGATGTGTTTTTTAGCTGTATAAATTTAGCGCGTCATTTGGACATCAACCCCGAGTGGTCACTAAGGCTGGCTAATGAGCGTTTTACAAAACGATTTTCATATATTGAACAATCAGTAGAGCAAGCTGGAAAGGGTGTTGAAGAATGCTCCGCAAGTACACTGATGATGCTTTGGGAAGAAAGTAAAAGAAGTGGTTCTAGCGATTAAAAAAAATTAAATTACGCAACATAAGGAAAAGTTAGGACATTTCAAATGATTTTAGTATACTCAAGATTCAAGCTTGCTAGATAACTAATAACTATTATCATAAAGGATATGTTCTAACTGCTTGATTTTTTTGTTTATTTATAATGAGGAAAAGAGATGTCAGAAAGAGTACGCGGTATTGTTAAATGGTTTAATAATTCAAAAGGCTTTGGTTTTATTCAACCAGATGCTGGTGGTGAAGATGTGTTTGTTCATTTTAGAGCAATTCAAGGTGACGGTTTCCGTACATTAAAAGAAAATCAAGCCGTTGAATTTACAATTACTAAAGGCGACAAAGGGCTTCAAGCAGAAGAAGTTACTGGCTTAGAATAAGCGAAGTCTCGGCAGTTTTTTGCTGCCTTAGCGCTACATTAAGATTCCTGCTTTCAATAAAGATAGATTGTCTATTTTTATTGTTGGTAGGTCTTAGTGACATATTGCTCAACAATTTTCTGAAACTGTTCTGCGATATCGTTACCTTTTAAGGTGACATCTTTTTGTCCATCTATATAAACGGGTGCGACGGGTCTTTCGCCTGTGCCTGGTAAGCTAATGCCGATGTTTGCATTTTTACTTTCACCTGGGCCGTTCACAACGCAGCCCATGACGGCTACCTTCATATTTTCTACACCAGCGTATTGAGTTTTCCATTCCGGCATTTTATGGCGCAAAAATGATTGAATATCTTGTGCTAACTGCTGGAAATAATCACTGGTGGTTCTGCCGCATCCGGGGCATGAGATAACTGCTGGTGTAAAGGAACGTATGCCCATGGATTGTAATATTTCCTGTGCGACAACTACTTCTTGGCATCTATCTCCGCCGGGTTCAGGTGTTAAAGAAATACGAATAGTGTCGCCAATGCCTTGTTGAAGCAATACCGCAAGGGCAGCGGTGGATGAGACAATACCTTTGCTTCCCATTCCGGCTTCGGTTAAGCCTAAATGAAGCGGGAAGTCACACCGAGAGGCAAGGTCTTGGTACACAGATATTAAATCTTGAACGCCACTCATTTTGCAAGATAGTAAAATCTTATCTTTGGCTAAGCCTAATTCAATGGCTTTTTCTGCGCTTTCTAGCGCCGATGTAATAACCGCATCATGCATAACGGCAACAGAATCGCGAGGTGTGCTGGATCTGGAATTTTCATCCATCAAACGGGCCAACACAGATTGATCTAAACTGCCCCAATTAACACCAATACGTACAGGTTTATCATAGCGAATAGCGCATTCAATCATTTGAGCAAATTGAGGGTCACGCTTACTACCACGGCCAACATTGCCGGGGTTAATACGGTATTTAGCCAATGCTTGCGCGCAACACGGGTATTTTTCTAACAGTTTGTGCCCGTTAAAGTGAAAATCCCCCACCAAGGGTACATCGCAATCTAACGCGTCAAGTCGCTCTCTAATCGTGCTGACCGCAGCAGCGGCGGCCTCTGAGTTAACAGTAATACGCACTAACTCGGAGCCTGCTTTTGCTAACTGATAAACTTGCTCCACGGTTCGTTCAATATCAGCAGTATCTGTATTCGTCATAGATTGAACAACCACGGGGTGTTCATGACCTATTGAAACGGATCCGACCTTTACGGTTATAGCATTGCGTGTCATCGCTGTTTTTCTCATTTTATCTGTAAATATATCTGCTTCATTATATATGTTTGTATGGCTTATCCGTTAATGAAGAGCGCAAGAAGTTCAGATAGGGGGCGTAACAGTAATCGAGCGTACGAAATCAACAAAGTGGCTTAGAGCAATGTATTCAATACGGAGCTGTTCGTTTACTTAAATGTGCTGGCAAGATAATCTTGCTGAAGTAATTTAAAAACCGTTGGCGAACTGAAGGGGGTACGTGTGGTTATGTATCTGTTAAAAAACGATTAATTAAAGTAAAGGCACGATCAATAACACTAAACGGTGTGTAAAAGTGTGGTGAAAAACGAATCCCACCGCCACGCTTTGCACAAACCACTTGCTTTGAGGTTAAGTAGTCAAAAAGTTCATTTGTGTCATGCTTTGTGGGCTTAAAAACAATAATGTTATTGCCTTGTGCGTCTGGCTTGGTTAACAAGGTTAATGAGGGGCTTTGTTGTACCTTATCAATCACATACTGGCCACGCTCAATAAGGTTGTTGGCAACCGTATTCATACCAACTTCCAGTAGTAAACTAAGGCTTGCAGAAAGTGCATGTATGCTCAGCATGTTAGGGCTGCCACATTCAAATCGTCTTGCCGATTTTGCAGTACTCCATTCAAGGGCGTCATAATTGCCCATATCCTCAACCATATGCCAGCCATACTGAGTGAGTTTGAGTGTGTTAATACTAGATTGCCGACAATAAAAAAAGCCTAAGCCCTCAGGGCCAAGCATCCACTTGTGTCCATCGGCCATCACAAAATCGGCCTGATACTTCTTTACATCAATAGGGAATGCACCAACCGATTGAATAGCGTCTATACAGAATAGAACACCTCGTTGCTGGCAGGCTTCGCCTAAACGTTCAAGATCAACACGTAAGCCTGAGGCATATTGAACTGAGCTGATGGTTAGCAGTTTAGTTCGGCTATCAATATTTTTAATTAGCTCAGCAGTTGGGTCTTCTGTGTCTTTCAAGTGTGTTTTTATGACGCGAACACCCTGATTTTCAAGTGACTCCCACGGAATCATATTTGAGGGAAACTCTTCATCACTGGTAACAATAGTATCGCCATGAGCCCAATCCAGCCCATAAGCAACAAAAGAAAGGGCTTCAGAGGTGTTTTTAACTAAGGCAATTTCGTCGGCATTATCAGCTTGGATTAACTGAGCTAATTGGTTTTTTAAGTGCGCTTCAACGTTGAGCCAATTCGCATATTTCTTGGAGCCAATAGTAACGTTTTCGCGGCAAAAAGCATTGACGGCTTTTTCGGTACGAACGGGCCACGGAGCAACTGCGGCATGGTTAAGGTAGATTACATCATCGTCTAAATTAAATTCATTATTAAATTGATCAGTCATCTACATTACCCACTTAAGAAAATGAATATTCTATCCTTTTTTAAAAGTTCCTTATAGACTGACTTTATCTGCCAGATTAAATTTAAAAGAGGTGTGTTATGTTGATGATTGGACATAGAGGCGCAATGGGCTGTGCACCTGAAAATACACTCTTATCTATTCATAAAGCAATCGAGTTAGGCGCAGATTGGGTTGAAATTGATGTACATTGTGTCGCCGATAAACTGTTGGTTATTCACGATGAAACAGTTGATAGAACCACCAATGGACGTGGCAAATTAATTGATTATTCGTTTGAAGAACTTAGAGCCTTAGATGCAGGTCTTGGGCAAAGAATACCAATCTTACAAGAAGTGCTTGAGGTAACCGTAGGTAAAGTCGGCTTGAATATTGAACTGAAGGGCCTAGGCACAGGTAAAGTGTTAACCAGCTTGCTTAAAAAAACACCGGAAACTTACAAAAATAAAATGCTTGTTTCATCATTTTTAATGCCGGAGCTTGAACAAGTAGTTAGGTTAAACCAACACGTTAAGATAGGTGTCTTGGCTGGTAATAATATCAATGAGTCTATTGCCTGGGCGACTAAATTAAAGGCTTTTTCAATACACCTAAGGTTACAAAAGGTAACGCCAAAATGGGTAGATAGGGCGCACGATTTGGGACTTAAGGTGTATGTTTATACTGTTAATAAAGTCGTGCAGATTAGGCGCATGAAGGAACTCGGGGTTGATGGGGTTTTTAGTGACTATCCAAATAGGTTAACTAGTTGATGTGCGGCAGTTTTTTTAATTGAGAACGTGTATAGATCAGCGTCACAATCATACTAATAAAAACAATACTGGCGACAGAGCCAAAAACCCATTCAATGCTATAGTCGAATTTTATGATGAGTAAATAATTGACGATAAAAGGTAATAATAATTGCCTGAAAAAACCCATGACAACTGGGAAGTCCGGTTGTTTTATAGCCTGAAGCGTTGCCACACTAATAAACAGAGAAACGTAGCAAAAAAAAGCCAATGCATCGATTCTTAAATAAGTGGTACCTATATCAATAATAGTATCTTGCTGACTAAAAAAACTCATCATCAGGGGTGAGAGAAAAATCATAACGGGAATACAAACAAGAGAAATAGATAAGCTAAGTATTAATCCCTTACGGTAAGTTTCAGCGATTCGTCGGTAATTTTTAGCGCCATAGTTCTGTCCTGAAATAGCTAAAACGGCGGCATTGAGGCCTAGGGCAGGGAGCAATAAAACTTGTTCAAGCCGTAAACCAACCGAATAACCGGCTATTGCATAATCACCAAAGCGGCTAACAAAACCAGTAATCATCAAGCTGCCAATAATCATAATGAAAAAATTAAAACTAGCCGGTAACACTTGTCTCAAAATAGCCAGTGAGACAAGTTTGTTCAAACACGGCAGGGGTCTGTAACCCAATTTCTTACATAAAATGTTGAGTAAATAAAGCGCCGATGCAAACTTAATAATTAATGTTGCCCAAGCGAGCCCGGCAACGCCCATATCTAGCCCAAAGGTTAATAATGGGTTTAAGCCCAAGTTAACAAAGAAACCTACAACTAACGCATTACGGTTAGACTTTGTGTCACCCAAGGCCATCAGCGCGCCAGCGCCAACAGCACTTAGAGAAAAAGCGACATTGCCGAGGATTAAGACTTCAATATAATCCCATGCTAGCCCAGTTATTATGTCGTTAGTGCTTAGCCAGTGGATGGCATCTTTTGCAAATAGAATCCCCGCAACTGTAATCACTAAAGAAAAAGCAAGGCCTAGGCCTAGACAGTTTCTAATAATGTTTTTTAATTGTTGAGGTTGCTTTAGGCCAAGTTCTGTTGAAACCATGACTGACGTGCCGTTTTGTAGGCCAGCCAAAAGTCCAATAAAAAGGTAAAAGACAATGCTTGAAATGGACAATCCAACCAAAGCGTCATCAGATACTTTACCGGCAAACCAGTTATCGGTAAGGTTATATAACGTGTTGAAAAACATCCCCATTGACGCGGGTATGGCAAGGCGAATTAAGTGCTGATAAATAGACCCTATGGTTAAATCTTGAGGCGGCTTAGAAGGAATCATAGGGTTTAATGAGTATTTTTTAATTATAGTTGGTTAAAAACAATGGCATCATAAAATACCAGAGTGGTTGTCATTAGTAGAAAAGTGAGTACAGCTTGTTTTAAGTCATCATTTATTAAGTATCTAACATAATGTGATTTGAGGCAGCAGTGTATAACGATACACTGGTTTGGTAACGTAGTTGTGATGACTATATGTTTAGTATAAATAAAAGGAGCGTAATGAGTATTCCCGTACCCAGCAACTGTATGAGTATTGATGATTTATCCATTGGTATGCGTAAAGAAAAAACCTATACGATTGAACACGAGGATGCGGTTCAATTTTCCAAAATGTCGGGTGACTGGAACCCTGCTCATCACGACGAGGATTACGCTGCACAAAGCATTTTTAAACAACGTGTCGCGCATGGCATGTTTTCGGTGATTCAATTTTCAGGTATTTTAGGCATGGACCTTCCAGGCTTGGGAACACTTTGGCTTAAGCAAAGTGTAGAGTTTTTAAGGCCGGCTTTTTTTGGTAATCAATACCGAGCAGTTGTAGAGGTTTTGGCTATTAATAAAGAAAATAATACGGTAACGTTTAGTACAGAATGTTTTGATCAGGAAGGTAATAAAATCATTACAGGTGAGGCGGTTGTAAAACCTATTCCGGCTAAATTAAAAGCAAAAACTAATTAAAGAGGGTTTATGTCAACATCTAAGGAAGAAAAGTTTGTACGGGAAGATGGGCCTGTTTTTTTATCAGGTAACCAAGCTTATTTACGTTTAGCCTTTGAGCAACAACGTCGTGACCGTGAAGCGGGTCTAAAAACCGGTGGTTTTATTTCAGGTTATCGCGGTTCACCATTCGGTAATTTTGATACCGAGTGTAGAGGGGTGGAATCGTCTTTAAATGAACGCGATATTCATTTTAACCCCGGTGTTAATGAAGCGATGGCCGCGACCGCTATTTGGGGTTCACAGCAGATAGATTTCTTTGAAGGCAATGAATTTGATGGCGCGTTTGGACTTTGGTATGGCAAAGGCCCGGGTGTAGATCAAGCAGCTGATGCACTTCATCATGCAAATTTATGGGGAACGAGCAAACACGGCGGTGTTGTTATGGCCGTGGGTGATGACCCTATGAGTCGATCATCCAGTATTCAACAACAAAGTGAATACGTTTTATCGGGCTTATGTATTCCGATTATGCATTGTTCATCGGTGCAAGATATTTATGATTTTGGCTTAATTGCCTATCAAATGTCGCGTTATTCAGGCGTCTGGGTTGCGGTTAAATCAGTGTCTGATATTGCCGAGTCTTGGTATATGGTGGACATTGACCCTAAACGCACAGAAACCGTACTGCCTGATTCCAGTGAATTCGTTATTCCTGACAGTGGCGTACATACCCGTTGGCCAGACCGCTCGGTGGATCAGGACGAACGTATTGTGAATGCGCGTTTGCCCGCTGTTAAAGCGTTTACTAAAGCAAACAAACTAAACAAAGTAACGCTGGATGCAAAACAACGCCGTGTGGGTATTATTACTGCCGGTAAAAGTTACCTAGATACCCTAGAAGCCTTAGATGATTTGTCCATTGATGAATCAATGCGCGATGAGCTGGGTTTAGCGGTTTTTAAAATAGCCGTTATTTGGCCAATGGAAGAAAGCTTGGTGCGTGAATTTGCAGAATCGGTTGATGAGATTCTGGTGATTGAAGAGTCTCGCCCATTCCTTGAAACGCAAGTGAAAGATATTTTGTTTGATATGCCAATGGGTATTCGTCCGTTGGTGATGGGTAAAAAAGGCCGTGACCAACAAACACAGTTCCCATCTAATGGTGAATTAACACCAGCGCTGATCTCTAAAGCATTAGTTAATTGGTTGAAACCATATAAAACCACAGACTCCATGACCAAATGGATTGAAGTGTTGGAAAATACCGATAAACAATTGAGTGTGCCACGCAATACGGTAGAACGTACACCGTATTTTTGTTCAGGTTGTCCGCACAGTTCATCTACCAAATTACCAGATGACAGCAGCGAACAGTTAATTGGTATTGGTTGCCATTTCCTAGTGGGGTTAATGGATAGAAAAGGCACTACCTATACGCAAATGGGTGGTGAGGGAGCTACTTGGGCAGGTGCATCGCCGTTTTTGGGTAACCGCCATACCTTTGTTAACTTGGGGGATGGAACTTTCTATCATTCTGGTTCTACCGCGATTCGTCAGGCGATCGCTTCAAACATTAATATTACCTATAAAATTTTATTTAACGATGCCGTCGCGATGACAGGCGGCCAATCGTTTGATGGCCCGTTAACCGTAGAAGGTATTACGCAGCAAATGCACTCAGAAGGTGCGGCTCGTATTGTAGTGGTTTCTAAAGAGCCAGAAGCATTAAATAAAACCGCATTTGCGCCCGGTACTGATTTGTATCACCGCAATGATTTACAAATGGTGATGAAAGAATTGGCCGACACTAAAGGCGTCACCATTCTTGTTTTTGAACAAACGTGTGCCACAGAGCTGCGTAGACGCCGCAAACGTAAATTGGTGGAAACACCGAAAAAATTAACCTTTATTAACTCACGTGTTTGCGAAGGCTGTGGTGATTGTGGTGTGCAATCGAACTGTCTTTCTGTGCAGCCGCTAGAAACAGAGTTAGGCCGTAAGCGTGTGATTGATCAATCTGGCTGTAATTTAGATTTTAGCTGCGTAAAAGGTTTCTGCCCAAGTTTTGTAACGATTGAAGGTGGGGAATTGGCAAAAGGTAGCTCCGTTAACTTATCAGATGATGTGTTCGCAGCCTTGCCAGAACCAACACCTAAGTCACTCGATGGCGTGTTTGGCTCCTTGGTCTGTGGTATTGGTGGTACCGGTGTTGTTACCATTTCATCAATGATTGGTGAAGCAGCCAAAGCAGAAGGCTTTGCCTCACAAGTGCTGGATTTAACCGGTATGGCGCAAAAGTTTGGCGCGGTATATTGCCACCTTAAAGTCGCTAATAATGTGGAAGAGCTTAATTCAACCCGTTTATCTATTGGTAAGGCAGACTTATTGATTGGTGCAGATATTGTCACCAGTGCGAGTGATGAAGGTATGTCGCGCTTGCGTGAAGGGCATACCAAAGGGGTGGTTAATTCACACGGTATTGTGACCGGCGCATTTACTCGCGATGGTGACTTTAGTATCCCTGTTGATGATATGAAGCAAGCGTTGGAACGTTTCACAGGTAAAGGCAATTGTGATTTCTTCGATTCAACTAAAGTATCTGAAACATTAACGGGCAACACCATTGGCGCCAATATGATGTTATTAGGCTTTGCATGCCAAAAAGGTTGGTTGCCGGTTAAACGTCAGTCGTTGGAAGACGCCATTACAGCAAACGGCGTAGCGGTTGCCTATAACCAGCGGGTATTTAAAATTGGCCGTTTAATGGCGCACGACCCAGATGCGGTTAAAACATTATTGGAACAAGGTGCTACAACGCCAGAGTGGGAAGTACTATCTGCCACTACCGATGAGTTGATTAGTCGCCGTGAGGCAGATTTGGTGGCTTATCAAAGCAAGTCATATGCTAAAAAATTCACAAAATTAATTGATAAAGTGCGTGAAGCAGAAGCAAAACTAGCGGGTGATAGCGATGAGATTACCCAAGCGGCAGCGCGGTACTTATATAAATTAATGGCCTATAAAGATGAGTTAGAAGTGGCCCGTTTATATACCGACGGCACCTGGGCGAATGAAGTAAAGGAAAACTTCTCGGGTGACTATAAAATTAAATTCCACATGGCACCACCGCTTATTTCCAAACGCGACCCGATAACGGGGCAATTGAAAAAACGAGAATTTGGTGGGTGGATGTTATCGGCTCTTAAAGTAGCGTCTAAATTTAAAGGCCTGAGACATACGCCGTTAAATCCATTTGGCTATTCTGCAGAGCGAAAAGAAGATAAAGCGCTGTTGAAACAGTATAAAGCGGTGTTAAACCAAATTATTACTGGCCTAACTGAGGAAAATAAAGAGGTTGCACTAGAAATGGCGCGCGTTCCTGAATTTGTTCGTGGTTATGGCCATGTAAGAACAGAAAGTGTTGAAGTGGCAGAAGGCCGCTGGAAAACCTTAGACAATCATTTTAACAACCCGATGAAAGTCATTAAAGTTAAAACAGGAACAACGGCTTAAATTTAAACGCAGGACGCATTAAAAGGCCTTAGTATTTTACTAAGGCCTTTTTTTATTCATCACAGACGTGCCGATCATCATAGCGTGCTTTATAATTTGTTTATGGAACCTTTAGCCTTCTTCAAATGCCTGTCCGACCAAACACGGTTAACCTGCCTGATGCTGATTCAGCAAGAAGGGGAGCTGTGCGTTTGTGAATTAATGGAAGCCCTGCAAGAAAGCCAGCCTAAAATTTCAAGGCATTTGGCGCAACTACGTAAATTTAATTTATTGTCCGATAGGCGACAAGGGCAATGGGTTTTTTATCGTATTAACCCATCTTTACCAAGCTGGGCGACAGATATATTAAATACAGCGGGTGCGGTTCAATCACCTTTAATCAAAGAAAGCCTGAATAATTTATCCCTAATGCGATCGCGCCCTGAGCGCGACCAAGCCTGCTGTTAATCGTTTAATCGATCTTCTGAATCAGTATTTTGTTTTTATTTTAATATTTTTATATATATGGATAATCATATATGTATAATTCCATATATACTCTTTCTACCACCGATAGTTAAAAAAAGGCTGAACAATTATGACGATAAAAGTAGGTATTAACGGCTTTGGCCGAATGGGGCGCTTATCATTAAGAGCAGGGTTTGGCACGGAGCAAATAGAGTTTGTGCACATTAATGACCCAGCGGGCGATGCTGCAACCTTGGCGCATTTATTAAACTTTGACTCTGTGCATGGCCGTTGGTCTTACGAGGCGAGTCATTTAGATGATTGCATAATAATTAATGGCCAACAGATCAGTACAAGCCGACATACAACTATTAGCGATACAGACTGGTCAGGCTGTGATGTGGTTATTGAAGCGTCTGGAAAAATGAAAACCAAAGCACTGTTACAACCGTATCTTGAACAGGGCGTTAAGCGTGTCGTGGTTACAGCGCCAGTCAAAGAAGAGGGCGTGTTAAACATAGTGATGGGGGTGAATGATAATCTGTTTAACCCTTTGGAACATAAAATTGTAACCGCCGCTTCTTGTACCACTAACTGTATAGCGCCGGTGGTTAAAGTTATTCATGAAAATTTGGCTATTAAACATGGCTCAATCACCACCATTCATGACCTAACCAATACACAAACCATACTGGATGCACCGCATAAAGATTTAAGGCGTGCTAGAGCCTGTGGCATGAGCCTTATTCCTACCTCAACGGGTTCAGCAACGGCTATTACGCATATTTTTCCAGAGTTAAAAGGCCGTTTAGATGGCCATGCAGTGCGTGTGCCATTAGCCAATGCATCACTTACCGATTGTGTGTTTGAGGTGGAAAAAAGCACAACAGTGCAAGAGGTTAATCAGCTACTAAAAACAGCAGCAGAGAATGAATTAAACGGCATTTTGGGGTATGAAGAACGCCCCTTAGTGTCTATTGATTATAAAACCGACCCACGTTCTAGCATTATCGATGCACTATCAACCATGGTGGTAAATGGCACACAGGTAAAACTATACGCTTGGTACGATAACGAATGGGGCTACGTTAACCGAACCATTGAGTTGGTTCGCAAGGTAGCCACAGCTAAGGAACCAATAAACTAATATGCGTAGCTTGCAATCACTGTCTAGTGATATTCAACAATACCTCATTATTACAGGTAATTATTGGGCCTTTACGCTAACAGACGGTGCATTAAGAATGCTGGTGGTTTTGCACTTTCACGAGCTGGGTTATACGCCATTAGAAATTGCCCTATTATTCATTTTTTACGAAGTATTTGGCATTATCACCAATTTAGTGGGTGGTTGGTTAGGCGCTATTATTGGTTTAAATACCACCATGAACATTGGCTTGGTCTTGCAAGTGCTAGCCTTGTCAATGTTATTGGTAGCGCCCGAAATGCTCACAATAGTTTGGGTAATGGCCGCGCAAGCCATATCCGGTGTGGCTAAAGACCTTAATAAAATGAGCGCTAAAAGCGCCATTAAATTACTGGTTCCCAAAGAGGCAAACAAGACACTGTATAAGTGGGTGGCTTTATTAACCGGCTCAAAAAACACCTTAAAAGGGGTTGGCTTTTTTCTGGGTGGTTTACTGCTTAGCCAATTTGGTTTTCATAATGCGATACTCATTATGGTGGTCGGCCTATTAATAGTTTGGCTAACAAGCTGCGTTTTATTAAAAAAAGAACTGGGCAAAGCCAGCAGCAAACCTAAATTTAAACACCTGTTCTCGAAAAGTTCGGCCATTAACTACTTGTCTGGCGCACGCCTTTTCTTATTTGCAGCAAGAGATGTGTGGTTTGTAGTGGCCTTACCGGTGTATTTAACGGCACAGTTTAATTGGGACTATTCGCAGGTCGGTAGTGTTATGGCCTTATGGGTTATTGGCTATGGGGTTGTTCAGGCACTAGCACCCAGATTATCCGGCCAGCAACAAGCTACTAAAAAGGATGGCCAGCATTTGCATCAATGGGCAGTTATTCTGTTTATCATTCCCATGTTAATGGCAATAGCACTGCATTACGAATTCCAAATAAGTACCACCTTATGGCTTGGTTTAGCAGCTTTTGGTATGTTATTCGCCATTAACTCATCACTACATAGTTACCTAATAGTAAGCTATGCTAATAGCAATGGCGTATCGCTAGATGTTGGCTTTTACTATATGGCTAACGCAGCAGGTCGATTGCTGGGCACTGTTTTATCGGGTTGGTTGTACCAATATTATAGTTTTGAAATATGCCTATGGGTATCTGCGGCCTTTATATTATTCTCGGCGATTATTGCAAAAGCATTGCCGCAGCCCAAAGTAGTATTAGAAGGTAGCTAGTAGTTTTTTTTAAGAGAAAGAAGACGCCATGCCAATGCCTATTGCATGGCGCACTTAATACATGAATGCCCCGTAAGCCCCCTAGGTTGATTTAATGGGCATACAAAAATATCAACCTAGGGCGCAAACACTTAAATACTGAAACAGTAAAATGGCCTACAGTGCGGCTGTTGGCCCAAAAATTTCGTAATGTAAGTGCTCATCTGCAAAGCCGATGCTGTTTAATAATTTTTTCAGCTCTTTCATAAAAGGCATGGGTCCACAGAAATAAACATGTGCAGATTTATCATCTAGCCATTCATCTAATGCCTCAAGTGTTAAGCGGCCATTTAAATCACCACCTGGGCCATGTTCAAACACCTGCTTAAGTTGTACAGAGGCATTGTTTGCCAAACTAGTGAGTTGCTCTTTAAATATTTGGTACTCGGCACTGCGACAACATTCTATAAAGAGCAGTTCATCTTGCTGGTTATTAAGAGAAACAGCTTGTTTTAACATGGAAAATAGCGGGGTAATACCCACGCCGCCAGAGATAAAAACATGTTTTTTTGCATCTAGGTTTAAGGTAAATTCGCCAAAAGGAGGGCTCAGTAATAACTCACTACCTACCGTATGGCTGTGGATATTTGGTGATACCTCGCCTTTTGCTTCTTGTTTTACCGTTATTTGGTAATGACCTCCCCAGTCGGAAAGGGAGTATTGGCGAATTGCATCATGCTGGCCATCACTTGCAGGCAATTTTATGCTGACATATTGCCCCGCTAAAAAGCCCTTAACTTTTTTGTTATCTTTAGGCTGCAATATTAAGGTTTTAACATCGGGCGTTTCTTGACGAATGTCCGCAATGATAAACGGGCGATAACCTTGCCAGCCACCATCGCTTTCTTCGCTAGTTTTATATAAATTCGCTTCAGCATCGATAAAAATCTGTGCCAAAGCTTCATAGGCTTCTTTCCACGCAATTAATGCTGGGTGTTGGTCGGGTAGATCAAGAACTTTTTGAATGGCTGATAACAGACTAGTGCCCACTAAAGGGTAGTGTTCTTTTTCAATACCTATGCTTGCATGCTTATTAGCAATATGGCTTACGGCAGGTAACAAAGCCTCTAAATTATCAATATTTGATGCATAGGCTAAGATGGCATCGGCTAATGCACTAGACTGAGAGGTATCGCGTTGATTCGAGCGATTAAATATATTCAGTAGTTGTGGATTTTCTTCAAACAATTGCTTGTAGAAAGTAGATGTAATTTCTAGGCCATGTTCTTGAAGTAATGGAACAGTGCTTTTTACAACGGATATGGTTTGGGTAGATAGCATTTTGAAACCTCGTATTCTAAACTTTCATTTAAAGTGAATGTTTAGAATACGACCTTACTAAGCTATAGTCAACGGCATTAGGAGAATTATTTTGCAGCTCACACGACACACAGACTATGCGTTTCGCGCTTTGATTTATCTAGCGTCAATGCCCGAACAAACCGTAACAATTGGCACCATTTCGGATGTATTTAACATTCCAAAAAGCCATATGATGAAAGTTATCAGTCGACTAACATCCAATGGTTATATCTGTTCTATTCGCGGAAAAATGGGCGGCATCTCGCTGGCAAAGCCAGCTCAAGACATTACGCTGAAAGAAATTGTCGTACTTATGGAAAAAACCTTAGTGCCATTTGATTGTGTTGGTCAAAATTGCCTAATTCTAAAGTCTTGTCGGTTAAATACCGCTTTTCAAGGAGCACAAAGTAAATACTTGGAATACCTTCAAGGCTATACAATTGGAGATATGCTAGACGAGGAAACAGCCCAACGTATTCATGGCTAGGCCAGTTATATTGCAACCTAGTTAGCGAGTTGGTTGGTCACGTCAATAGCCACTTCTGTATCTAATAGAAATAGATGCTATATTTAACAAAAGGATTTAAACGCAAATTAACCAAGCCATATCCACTTTTGGCTATTAATATGCAAAAACATGGAAGTACTATCCATCTATATACAAAAAATACATGGATAATGGGTTCCGCTTATTAATACTGTTAGGCATTTACTAGATGGATAAAATAGCACTCTTAACCGACAAAATTGATTCTTATCAATTATCACTCCAAGCATTACCACTCTCGGTATGGGAGTTGAGTAATGACGTTAACTGGAAACTAGAAGATTTGGCAAGCCAACTATGGAAAGGCGGTCCTAGAATAAGCATGTCCGCTAAAAAGCGCATTCAACTTTCGGGGGATGATCCCCGCCCTCCAAAAAGCTATTGGGTCTATGTTAGAAATGAATTTCATACAATGTTGTGTACAGACTCTCAGGAATACGAAGAACTTTGGGCTAAGTTAAATAAGCTTACCGATAAATCTGCGGTTTCTATAGTTGCTTTAACTTCAGCATATATAGGGGCAAAACTAGGTTTAGAAGGAGCACTTATCAGCCAATTCGTTGCAATATGTATTTATGGAGCTAGTAAGTTAGGTAAAAATGCTTTTTGTAATCAAGTCTCAGATTCCAATGCCTAACAAATATTTCAAAGCGGACGCGCAAAAAGCCGCGCGCCCTTTAAACTAAGCGTTAGAGGGCTAAATATGCTCGGAGACTCATACATTCCCTGGTTGTCACTATTCGCTGGAGTGGTTATATATAAAATTCAAGATGATGGAGCCTCGAATGATAACGGCGGCTTTATAAACATTGATGATTTTGCTAAACGCTTTGAACTAGAAAGGCTCTCGCTTAGTGGCATTGCTTACGAGAAAGGGCAAGGAAGAGAGGAAGAATTAATGGAAGCTATAATCCATAATGCAGGAGTGCTCTGTGAGTTAGGGCTTATGGAAAGAAAAAGAGGAATGGTTCCTCCTCGTTTAGAATTTAGAGTGACCCCAAAAGGGCGAAAGTACGATAGTTTAGCTCATGGCAAAATTGGATTAATACGTTGTAAATTATTCTTTTTTAGCCATTGTATGTGGCAACGCATAAAAAAGTACAAAGCTATTATTACTGTGGCAGCATTCTGTATGGCTGTCGTTAATGCGGTTCGTTTTTATAACTTAGCTTTTACTTGGATTTCAGAATCCACATTAGCCTTAGCAAGCATTATCGGCTTATTTATAACTGTAGCATGGGCCGCTTATGCTAGTAGTTAACCACCCTCTAACAAGGCCATTAAAAACCGCGCTTTCAGCGCTGGACTCGCAACACGTTGCTCGCCTTTTATGGCAGCGTTATACAAATCCCACGAATATGCTATGTCAACAGGGCAGTGGAATTAGGAAATATATATGAACGACATCTACTTAAATCAAGAGCAATTTGAGAATATATTCAAGAATCACCTCAAAATTGAGACATATTCTAAGCCAATAGAAAGCCTTTTCAGCATAAGAAATCGACGAAAAATTGATTACAAGCCTTATTATCAAAGGAATTACGTATGGGACATTAATAAGGCGTCATACTTTATTGAAAGCATCATATTAGGAACGGAAATACCACCTCTTATATTCTTTAATAATGGCGAAAGTATCGAGATCATAGATGGAAGGCAGCGATTTGAAACTATACAGATATTTATGGATGACTCCATAAAACTAAAAAGGAAAGGGCTTTCAGCTTTAAAGCATCTAGATGGCTTTTCTTTTGAAAGTCTTCCCGGAAATATTCGAGATAATTTTTTGGATTCCACATTGCGAATTATTGAATTTGAAATAGTTAACGAACCAAAGCTCGATCCACTATTACAAGATAAAGTTAAAAAAGAAATATTTGGTCGTTATAACTCGGGAATAACCCCGCTGAAACGCTCAGAGATTGATAATGCAGTTTACGATAATGATGATTTATCGAATATTTTCAAAAGCAAAATAAAAAAAGGAACTGAACTTCACTCGATTATATCAACGCTATTTTTTAAGGATACTAAACAAACTAGATCTGATGGAAATGGCGTCCCGATTGAAACAATGATGCAGTTTATTAGGAAAAATCTAGTTCTTCACCTTATACCAATAACTTATTATGCTGCAGGTAGAAAAAACGAAATATTCGAAAGGCTTTATGATCAAGTAACAGATACACAAACTGACCACTTTGAAATTTACAATTATTTTTGTGAAAAACTATATATTTTATCTGATATAGAAAAATTCTCCAAAGATAGAGGAACGAATTTAAACAGACTTTTCTTGGAATGCTTGCTTTGGGTTCTTCAAGTCATAGATAACGAAGGACAGTCAATTACGTTGCTATCTCAAGAAAATATAAAATTAAAGATAGTCGAATATTACAATGAAAAACAAGAGGACTTTTCAGATGTTGATTACGCTTTCTATGCAAAAGTAATAACAAGGTACAACTCTGTCCTGGATTTTTATGAGGGGGAGTTTGACGTTGACCTTTCAATGTACAAGAGCGCGAATGAAGAATCCAAAGCGCAAATGAAAGAGTTAATGTCTGATAGTGAAGACGAAAATATTATTGGTCAGTTGGAGTCTCTTCGGCTCAACAAGCCTGAACCCTCTCGGACATCTATAGAGGATATATCAAGAGTAATGACGCGAAGAAAGTTTTTGGTCAGGCCATCCTACCAGAGATCTGAGGTCATAAATCTGCCAAAAGCATCCTCTATCATTGAAAGCATACTTCTCGGAATAGCTCTTCCTGCAATATTCGTATACAAAAGATTAAATGGAGTTTCTGAGGTTATTGATGGGCAGCAAAGAATACTGACCATACTGTCATATATTGGCGGTGAGTATGTTAATGAAGAAGGGGTTTCTGTAAAACCAAAAAACTCAGGATTCACATTGCGATCCCCAAAAATATTGCGAGAATACAAGGGAAAGAAATTCTATGAGTTACCTGAAGCAGCACAAGAAAAGATATTAGATTTTGAGCTTTTTGTCGTTTCCATTGAGCAAAAACTAAACCCAGAATTTGACCCAATAGACCTTTTTATTAGATTGAATGACAAACCATACCCAATAAAAGAACATTCTTTTGAGATGTGGAACTCATGGGCTGACAAAGAAATTATTACAGCTATAAAGTCAGAGGTGGAAAAGGAGAAAAGTTGGTTTTACGTCAGGTCGTCCGATAGGAAAAACTTCAGGGACAGAATGGAAAATGAAGAAATATATACATCCTTAGCTTATCTAGGCTACAAGGTCAAATATGAACCGAAATCCAAGTCCCTTGATATATTTCAGAAGGAAAATAGGCTTAATGCAAGAATCGGTTACAAAAAAGATATATCACATTTAATTAATGAGGCTTCTTCTAATGATGAGGTTAAGAGTAATTTCTTTGATGAAATTAAAAAAACCAAGTCCTTTGTAAAAAAAGTAAGAATATTACTAATAGATGATGATATACGGGCGGATAATGTCTCGTCTCATTTAAAGGAAGCTCTGGACAAGTTATTTAATTCACTAGAAAGAACGAATTTTAGAAGAACGTTTCAAGACTTTTATATTCTCTGGTTTATTGTTTCACCTTTATCTTTAGAAATATTGAAAAGCAATAGACATGATATAGCAAAATCTCTTGGCAGATTAATCGCATATTCAAAAAATATTCCTGAAGAAGATAGTGACGGTAAAGGGTATCTGAAATTCATTGATGGTGTGAAAGAGCTGCATGAAAAGTATGCCATTGAAAAGCGTAGAATTGTTCTGACTGACCAAGAAATCAAAGATATTATACTTAAGCAAGGTAATATCTGCCCTATATCAAAAACACCACTATATTGGGGTGACGAAGTTGAAGTTGATCATATAAAGCCACTAGCCCTGGGTGGAAAAGACGAACGGGGAAATCTTCAAGTTACGCACAAAGATAGTAATCGTAGCAAAGGCATTAAAACTGTATAACAAGTTGCTCAAACATCGTTACGGCCAAAAGCAGCCTCCACTGGACGCAGCAAGCTGCGCCGTTTAGCAAAGCGTTATGTTTACAAACATCGAGGAATCACCTAAATGCCTGAATGGCTAACCGACCTTAATAAAATTGGTTCAATAAGTTCTATTTTAGGTCTTATTGTTACTATATTTATATTTGTGGAGGCGAGAAAAATAAGGAATTCTTTTCTTCGTAGAGCAAGGCTTCCGGAGATAAATAAAGAGCTAGCTAAGGCCACCTCTAATGTTTCTGTGAAGCGGTTCCGCTCATTAGGACAGTAAAAGCCGTTAGTTAAGGAGTTATTTTCTGTATTATTATTTAAATAGAGGACACAGAAGATGA